>NZ_JAQECM010000001.1:0-148272 GCF_027669965.1 Candidatus Collinsella stercoripullorum
CGGACGCGGCCGTCGCCCGCGCGGTGCGCGCGAGGGTGCCCGCCCGCGCGGCGAGGTCGTCGGGCAGGCTCCAGATGCCCGAGGCCCCGTCCGACGCTCCGTCCGCGCCGGCGAAGAGGACGTCGCCGCCCGCCATCGCGGAGCTTGCGACCGCGATGCCCTCCGACGCGCTCGTCCCGAGCGTGCCCAAGCCGGTCCACGTCCAGGTCCCGTCCTCGTCGGGAGCGATCAGGGCCGTGTCGCCCGACGCGCCGAACGCGCGACCCGTGAGGACCCAGCCGTCCTCGGTCGCCGTGCGCACGCAGCGCAGCAGGTTGTCGACCTCGACATCGGTCAGGTCGGGAGCCCCGGCGACGGCGCCCGCATCGCGCCAGGAGGACGAGCCCTCGTCCCAGGTGAGCACGCGGAAGGTCTCGCCCGTGCGCTCGCACACCAGGGCCGTGAGCTCCCCGTCGCTCTCGGAGAGGGAGAGCCAGCTGAGGACGCCCGCCGCATCGGTGGCGCACGGCAGCTCGGTCATCGCGCCGGACGCGTCGATGCGCACGACGGTCTGGCCGGATACCAGGCCCTCCCCGGCGCCCTCCGCGGAGATCGGGGCCGAGGCGAGCACGTACAGGGCGCCGTCGTGGGCGACCGCCCGGATGCCGACGGTGCTCTCGTCGACGGCGGACGTCAGCGTGCCCGCGCGCTCGACCGGGCCCCATGCGCCCGCGGCGATGTCGTAGCGCGCCGCGAACACGCCCACGGTGCCCGCCCCGCTCGCGGGATCGGCCTCCAGGGCGAGCGTGCGGACCGCGTACAGGGCACCGTCGAAGTAGGCGTACGTGTCGAGGGTGTCCCAGCCGTCGGCCTCGCCCCTGCCGGTGAACGTCGGCGGCGCGGGGAGCTCGGTCCAGGTGTCGCCCTCGCTGGCGGGCCAGGGGTGCGCGTACAGGCAGGTGCCGGCCTGATCGGACAGGAACAGGCGGTCCGGGCCGGCGGCGATGAGGGGCGCGCCCGAGAAGCCCGCGGGCAGGTCGAGCTCGCGGACGAGCGCGGTCGCGGCGGGGTCATCCTCGGCGGCCGGCACCGTATAGGAGGCGCGGTGGGTCCGGCCCGTTGAGGCGTCCCGCACGTCGAAGCGGTGCGAGGACCCGTCGAGCGCGTCCACGGGGAGGGTGAACGAGAGCGCGGAGCCGTCCTCCGAAGCCTCCGCCGTGACCTCGGCCCCGTCCACGGTGAGCGCCGCGTCGTCGAGCGCGCGCCCGTGCAGCTCGGCCGCGCCGGTCGCCGGATCGACCTCGATCGACCAGGTGTTGGCGCTCAGGCCGTCGTCGTCGAGCGCGGTCTCGAAGCTGAAGCGGCCGTCGGTCGCCGTGAGGCGCTCGCCGCCCTGCGCGTCGTAGGTGGGCTCGATGTCCTCCGCAGCCCCCACGAGGCGGCCGCGCAGCTCGAGCGGGGACTCGTCCGGATAGAGGTCGGCCAGGCGCGCGAACGACCCGGTCGCGAGCGGCGTCGCCATCGAGGTGCCGCTCATGAGGGCGTACGGCGCGTAATCGGAATCCTCGCCCGCGATCTTGCCGATACCGTAGCCGGAGATCCGCATGACCACCGGCTCCTGAAAGGCCCCCGCCCCCATCTGCAGGGCGACGGTCCCCGTCAGCGTGTCGGATTCGGCGTCGACCGCCGACATCGCCGTATCGAAGATCTGATAGTTGTCGTACTTGGCCAAGATGAGGTTCGCCCGCGTATCCGTAAGGTAGCCGAGCTCCGAGGAGTTGGCCGACGGGTACACCACCGCTTCGAAGTCGCGCGGCACCGTGGAGGAGACGACGTACGGGGTGACCGAGAGCCCGAGGTCCTCGGCCGTGAGGTCGGAGCCCTTCAGCGGGTTCTCCATCTGCCACCCGACGATGATCTGGTACTGGCTCAGCACGGTGCCCTCGGGCAGGCGGGAGGGGTCGACGGTGACCTGGAGCGCCGGCTCCCCGTGGACCTCGCTCGGCTCCAGCGTCACGATGCCCTCCGGGGATATCTCCTCCTCGTTCACGAGGTCGAGCAGCCTGACCCGGTAGTTCTGCGGCGCTGTCTCGAGGTCGGAGAAGTCATGGTAGTACAGCAGGTCCTCGCCGTGGTCGTGCGCGATGCGGGGGCTGAAGAAGCTCCTCGCCGCGGAGGTGCTCACCGTGGAGATGATGTTGGAGCCGGGGAAGGCGATGTCCACCTGCGTCTCGTTCCAGTTGGAGTAGGTGGCGAGCTCGTTTCGGTCGTTGCTCGCGGCGATGACGACCGCATAGGGGCTCTCGATGCCGACCGTCGTGCCGACGGAGGCATCGCCCGCGGTGTCGAGCGCGCTGTTGCCCGCGGCGATGAGCGAGACCACGCCCAGGCGCCCGGCCTGGTTGATGAGGTAGTCGAACACCGGGTTGTAGGCGCCCGTATGCCACGAGCAGTTGGCGGCCACGACGTTCAGCCCCGCGAGGCGCGCGGCGACGAGGTACTGGAAGGCGTTGATGACGCCGACGTCCGAGAACCCGCCGTTGGTGCCGTCCGGGCAGATCTTGAGCGCCATGATCTTGGTGTCAGCCGCGCCGGCGATGCCCTGCCCGTTGTTCGCGGTGGCGGAGATGATGCCCGCGCAATGCGTGCCGTGCGAGTCGGCCATCGAGGGCCCGGGCGCGGGGTCGTCGTCCATCTCGCCGAAATCGTAGCCGATGGCCCCCGTCTCGCCCGGGAGGGCGTCGAGGCCCGCGGGCTTGTGCCACATCTGGTCGGCGAGGTCGGGGTTGGCGGCGTCCACGCCGGTGTCCACCACCGCGACGATCTGCTCGTCGGGGTCGCTGTCCACCTGCTGCTCGAGGACCGCGTCGAAGTCGATGCCGGCGTCGTCGTCATAGAGGGAGTACTGCCAGCCGGTCAGCGTGTCGGCCGTGGATCCGGTCGAGGCGACGCCCATGGCGTAGCTGGGCTGGGCCGCGATCACGCCGTCGACCTGCTCGAGCTCCGCGACGAGGTCCCAGGGGTCCGCGCCCGCGCGCTCCACGAGCGCGATGCGGACGTCCTCGCCCGTGGGGACCGCGGAGCCGTCGGCGTCGGAGGAGTCGGCGCCGAGGCTGCGCGAGAGCGTCCGGGCGTCGACCTGCTCGTCGACCACGGAGAAGTCCCAGGTCTCCGCCACCGTGAAGCCGGCGTCGGAAAGCGGGGCGGCCTCGTCGGGCGCGCTGCGGAAGCGGGCGCCGGACGAGGCCTCCTCGCCCACGCGGTAGAGCACGAGCGCCCGCCCCGGTATCGGCTGGGGCTCCTGCGCCTCCGACGACGTCTCCTCGACCGCCTCGATCGACCCGTCGCCGAACCCGAGCGGCAGGAACCCCTCCTCGGCGGCGTAGCCGATCGCCGGAACCGCGCCCGCAAGCGCCAGCGCGGCGACGGCCCCTATCATCCTATGGACTGCGCGCATACGCAACACCCCCGTCATCGCATAGTGAAGACCCGACCCGGCGCACCTCAGCCGGCACGCACGAACCCAATATATCCGATGGAGTGGGTGATATTATCCTCGAATCCATGGGGCGCAGCCGTCACGTGCCGGAACGCGCCCTGCCGTCGAGGGCGGCTCCCACCGCCGGGGACGGGCGCATCCGAGAACGGGCCCGCTCTTGGGGACGGGACCCGCGGCAGACGACCCGGACAGCTAGGCTGGCTGCCGGTGCATCCGGCAGACGGCTCGACCGCCCGGTCCGCCTGACGGGTGCGCCCGTCCGCGCCGGCAGATGGCGAGCGGCCGCCCGAGTCTCCCCAGACGGCCGCTCCGCGCAGGCTATTTCACCACGACGAGCTCGTAATCGCTCGTCCCCAGCCCGATCTTCTCGGCGTGCTCGATCATCGAGCGCCAGTTGGTATCGGGATGCGTCATGTTGAAGTGGTCGTGCTCGCAGCGCTCGGGCACGCCGCCGGCGGCCTCGAGCTTCGCCCGCATGTCGGTGAGCTCGGTGTCGGGCAGGGCGGGAGCCGCGAGCGCCATGTCGATGCACGCCTGATCGATGGCGACCGGGTCGAAGCTCGCGAACATGCCCAGGTCGGGCACGATCGGCGTGTCGTTCTCCGCGTGGCAGTCGCAGTTGGGCGAGATGTCGATGGCCAGCGAGATGTGGAAGCTCGGACGGTCCTGCACCACGGCCTGCGTGTACTCGGCAATCTTGTAGTTGAGCACGTCGACCGCCTGGTTGTAATCCGGCTCGATGGCGTCCTGGTTGCAGGCGCCGATGCAGCGGCCGCAGCCCACGCAGCGGTCGTGGTCGATGCTCGCCACCGGCACGGTCACGACTTTGCCGCTCGCCAGCTCGCGCTCGCGCGTCCCCTCGAAGCTGACGGCCCCGTGCGCGCAGATGCGCTCGCAGGAGCGGCACCCGATGCAGGACTCCGCGGTGACGCTCGGCTTGCCGGCCGCATGCTGCTCCATCTTCCCGGCGCGGCTGCCGCCGCCCATGCCGAGGTTCTTCATGCAGCCGCCGAACCCGGCCTGCTCATGGCCCTTGAAATGGGTGAGGCTGATGACGATGTCGGCGTCCATCAGGGCGTGCCCGATCTTGGCCTCCTTCACGTACTCGCCGTTCTTCACCGGCACGAGCGCCTCGTCGGTGCCCTTGAGGCCGTCGGCGATGATCACATGGCAGCCGGTGGCATAGGGCGTGAAGCCGTTCTGATAGGCGCAGTCGATGTGCTCGAGCGCGTTCTTGCGGCTGCCCACGTACAGCGTGTTGCAGTCGGTGAGGAAGGGCTTGCCGCCCAGCTCCTTGACCACGTCGGCCACGGCGCGCGCCCAGTTGGGCCGCAGGAAGCTCAGGTTGCCGAGCTCCCCGAAGTGGATCTTGATGGCGACGAACTTGTTGTCGAAATCGATCTGGTCGATGCCGGCGCGGCGGATGAGGCGCTTGAGCTTGTCGACCTGGCTCTCGCGGCCGTGGCTGCGCAGGTCGGCGAAGTAGACCTTGGCAGGCGCGGCGGATGCGGGGGTCTCGGACATGTGGCGTCCTTTCTTCTTGGGAACAGGCGTACCGCATTGTAGGGGTTCGAGCTCGCTCCACGTCAAGCGGATATCGCCCGAGGGACGCCGCGCCGGCTCCGCCACGGGCCCGCGGCAGCCTCGCCGCGGTGCCGGCGGTCCCGACCGCCGCGGTGCGGACGCCAGATGCGCCCGACCCCGACGGCGGGCCCCGACCCGACCGCCATGCCCCACCTCGGCTCATCACCGTTTCATGACATACGGGACCCGAGCGCTTACGCAACGATGACCGCCGCGGCATCGTCCTATGACGGCCGCATGGGATAAACAGCAGGGTTGCCCGCACCCCTCCCCGACCTCCCCTGCTGCGGGGAGGGGCCCGGGCACCCGCTTCATCCAATGACGAAAGGAGAGCTATGGAACAGCAGCAGACCTCGGGCGTCTCGCGCCGCGGGTTCATCAAGCTCGTCATGACCGCGGGCCTCGGCCTCGCCGCGCAGGGCGCCCTCAGCCCCTCGATCGCCTGGGCGCAGGACACGGGCCTCTCCCGCGAGGGCGTGCGCGCACGCTTCCTCATCGGGTCGGACCTGCACATCCAGAGCGGCATCGGCGGCACCGAGGGCCGCGACGCCGACCTCAAGCTGCAGTTCGCGTTCGACACCATCTACGCGCTCGACCCGCAGCTCGACGCCTTCTGCCTTGTGGGCGACATCACCGACAACGGCCGCACGGAGCAGTACGAGCACCTCATGGAGCTCATCGACGACCCGGAGCACAACGTCGGCTACAACGGCGGGGCGGGCCGCACGCAGATGATCCTGTGCCAGGGCAACCACGAGACCTACGACCCCGGCGTGTCCGCCGCGCCCGAGCGCTTCGCCACCTACACCGGCCAGCAGGCCAACAAGGTGGTCGACGTCAACGGCGTCAAGGTCATCACCATGGGCCCGCGCGGGGCGAGCGACGGCGACTACCGGCCCAACTACGACTGGTTCGTCGAGCAGCTCGAGAACGAGGTCGGCGGGAGCAGCGAGCCGTTCCTCGTGCTCACCCACCATCAGATGCAGGGGACCTCCTACACCTCTCCCGAGTGGCACGGCAACTTCGGCCAGGGCAGCGACACGGACTTCGCCCGGCTCATGGGCGGCTACCCCAACCTCATCCAGGTCTCCGGCCACAGCCACGCCACCCTCGAGGACGAGCGCTCCATCAGCCAGGACCTGGGCTTCACGGCCATCCAGGACTCCACCATCGGCGCCTATTACGAGAACGAGACCGGCAAGGTCGACCCCGACTCCGGCGACGGCGCCTCGGTCCCGCCGCAGACCTCCGACGCCTACACCGAGGGCAAGAGCATCCAGGAGGCCTCGCAGTGCGTGATCGTCGACGTCATGGAGGATGACACGGTCCGCGTGTACCGCGTCTCGCTCGTGCGCAGCCGCGTCGAGGGCGAGGGCACGGTCTACCTGTACGACCCGTGGGTGCTCGACATCCCCAGCATGGTGCGCGCGCAGGGCAACCTGTCCGACACCGAGACCTGGCGCTACACCTCGGCCCGCGAGTCCACCGCGGCGCCGAGCTTCCCCGAGGGCGCGCAGGTGACCGTGGGCGAGGTCACGAACACCTCCGCGACCGTGAGCTTCCCGTCCGCCCGGCCCGGCAGCGACAGCGGCCTCGACCTGGTGCACGAGTACAAGCTCGTCGCCAAGGCGGAGGACGGCGCGCAGGTGGTCAAGCGCGTCTTCTCCGATTACTACCGTCCGGCGGCCTACATCCGCGACACCTGGAACGTGCTGGTCAAGGGGCTTGCCGCGCAGACCACCTACACCATGAGCGTCTTCGCCCAGACCTCGTGGAACAAGGAGGCCGGCAGCGAGGGCTCCGGCACCTGGGCCGACGCGACCGAGCCGGCGCCCAACTCGACCTCCGCACCGATCGTGAGCGCCGCCTTCACCACCGGCAGCGCGCCGGAGCGCCCGCGCGCGATCCTGGACATCGACTACCGCTCCGGCGAGACGGTCGACGCGATGGGCCACACGCCCAACCGCGAGCAGGGCATGGGCCTCGTGGAGGACGAGGAGCTCGGCTACCAGGCGCTCGAGGCCGACGGCGAGACCGGCTGGGGCTACCTGCTGGACGCCGACGACTACGAGCAGTTCGCCGGCGCCTCCACGCATGAGTGCCTGTTCAAGCTGGTGGACAACCAGACCGACCAGTGCGTCTTCTCCAACCAGCAGAGCGCGGGCGCGGGCTTCGAGGTGGAGAACGGCAACCTCGAGTTCTGGTACAACGGCGAGGGCGGACGCGTCATCCTGGGCACGCCGGTCGAGACCGGCCGCTGGGTGCACGCCGTGGCGACCTACGACGGCGAGACCGTCGCGCTCTACGTCGACGGCGAGCTGGCCGACAGCGCGGCGGCGGGCCGCCTGAACGTGCCGAGCCCCAAGCGCTATTACGTGGGATCCGACGTGAGCAGCTCCAACATGCCCGAGATCTGCTGCGCCGCGGGCACCCGCGTGGCCCTCGCCCGCCTGTTCCCCTATGCCATGACGACCTCGCAGGTCTCGACGGCCTACGCCGCCGCCCAGCTCGCCCCGGCGCCCGAGCGCCTGCTCGACGTCGACTTCTCCGTCGCCGGCTCCGCCGACGCGGTGGCCGACGCCGCCGGGCACGAGGCCGTCCGCACCGACCTCGCCGCGGGCGCCGCGCTGGCGGTCGACGAGACGCTCGGGAAGACCGTCTTCGAGGGCGACGGCGCGAGCGCGTTCGGCTTCCGCTTCACCGAGGACGACTACGCCTACCTGGGCAACGAGCATGCGCTCGAGTGCGTGTTCCTGGTCGCCGACGACCAGGCCGACCAGTGCTTCCTGTCCAACCAGCAGGTCGCCGGCGACGGCCTCGAGGTCGCGGGCAACGCCGACACGCGCGGCAAGATGGCGTTCTGGTTCAACTCCGTCGACTCCGGCACCCCCAAGCCCGCCGGAGCGGTGAGCACCGGCGTCTGGCACCACGCGATGGGCGTCTACAGCTGCGGGACCGTGCGCTTCTACCTGGACGGCAAGCTGCAGGAGGAGCTCGACGCGCGCGGCGGCATGGTCGTGCCCGCTGAGGGCGCCCGCGCGTTCTACGTCGGCGCCGACGTCACGCCCGACGGCGGCGGCGACCTCTTCATCCGCGAGGGGGCCAAGATCGCCTCGGCGCGCATCTGGAGCAAGGCGCCCTCGAGCGAGCGCGTGGCCGAGCTCGCCGCGGGATTCCCGGTGGCCCCGGGTTCCGAGGAGGAGACCTTCACGGTGACCTACGCGTGGGCCGGCGACGCGCCGAGCGGCGTCGAGCTCCCGGTCGACGGCACCGCGTACGCCGCGGGCGACACCGTGTCGCTGCCCGCTTCCCCCGTCGCGGGCGCCACGGTCGCCGGCGAGCGCGACGGCGTCTCGGGTACCTGGACCTTCACCGGCTGGGACCATGAGGACGGCTTCGCCATCGAGGAGGACACGGTCGTGACCGGCGCATGGAGCTTCGAGGCGGATGGCGACGGGACCGGCTCCGGCGGCGGGACCGGGTCCGGGTCCGGTTCGGGCACTGGTGACGGCGACGGTTCCGGGTCCGGCACGGGCGAGGACAAGGGTTCCGGCTCGCCCCTCCCGCAGACCGGCGACCTCTCCGGCCTGCTCGGCGGCCTGAGCGCCGCGCTGGGAGCGGCCTCCCTGGGCGCCGCGGGCATCATCTCCCGTCTCAAGGCGGCAGCCTCCGGAACCGGTGAGCCCATCGACGAGGATGAGGAGCTGTAGCACCCGGCATCCCGCCTTTTGCACCCGGTATTCAGCCTGCTGCAGCAGACACCCCTCTCGTTGCAGCCGGTATTCCGCCCGCTGCAGTCGGAAGCCCATCTGTGGCAGCCGGCACCCCGCCTTTTGCACCCGGCATCCCGCCTGCTGCAGCAGACACCCCGCCATCCGGGGGACCGGGCCTCGATAGATCCCCTTCCTCAACGTGCCCCGCCGCGCCGTCCGCGCGGCGGGGCGCCGCTTTGTCGCGCCCGCACCGGCCGCGCCGCTCGATTTCCTCGCATCGGCGGCTACGGACCGGGGCCGCGTCGTTCGTTTTCCGGTTCATGGCAGCGGAACGCCGTTTGGGGGAGGGTCATCCTCCCAGACGAGCGCGCCCGGGGCCCGAAGAGCCGACCGACCGTCGGCGCTGCCCTCGCGTGGCGCCGCAAGAGCCACCCAGCGCGTCCGCCTTGACCGTCAGGTCCGTTGTAAACGGACATGCACGGGAGTTCGAGCGCACAGCGGGGGCGGCGCGGGCTCATCGACCGCCGGCGGGGCGGGGCGACCCTCCCCCAAACGGCGAAAATGCGCCATGAACCAGAACACGAACGAAAAAAGGGGGGGGCACGGGGCCCGCGATCGACGCCCGGGCACGCCGTTGCGCGGCGGCCCTGCCTATGAGACGGGCGCGAACGGCCGAATCGGGACGGGATGGGCCTCACGAGCCGGCGGGGCAGGGCGGCGGCCTCGCACTTGGACAGCACGCCGTTCGCCACGGAGCGGACCGACCCGCGCGCGGGCACCCCACCCGACGGGACCAGCACCTCCGACGACGACGCCGACCGGCCCTGCGCGGACCGCCCCGTCCTCGGAACGGCTCCGCCTAGCGCTTGCGGGTGGCGGCAAGCCCGATCGAGGCGATCGCCGCGGCGAACAGCGCGGTCACACCCATCCCGCCCCCTACGCGAGCCAGCACGTCAGCCGTGACGACGGGCGTCGTGAGCGCGGCGGACACCGCCTCGTTCGTCCAGAACGCCGGCGAGAAGCGCGCCGCGGCCTGCACCTCGGACCCCATGAGGGAGAGGGGTACCCACGCCCCGCCCAGGAACGACATCACCATGCCCCCGATGTTGCCGAGCGCGTTCAGGCCATCCTCCGTGACGCCCAGCTGCGCCAGCGTGAACGCCAGCGACAGCGGTACGAGCGCGAACACGAGCATGGACGCCAACGCGAGCGCTACCTGCGCCGGAGCCACGACGGCGATCCGCAAGCCCCCGGACAGAAGGCCCAACGCACTCGCCACGACCCACACCGCCACCGTCAGCACCAGGCACGCCAAGAAGACGTGCATGCTCACCCTGCGGGGTCGCGCCGGCGAGCCGAGCATGCGGCTCCGCAGGTCGGGCGCGGACATCTTGGAGAAGACCAGGCCCACGCACACGATCACCGAGCACATGAGCGTGTAGGTGGTGAAGCTCAGATAGGACTGGAACGGATAGGCGGCTCCATAGGAGACCTCGCCGGCCTCCACCTGGATGTCCGCACGCACTCCCGATGCATCGGCGACCAGGTCGACGACCGCACCCATGTCCGCGTCCGGCTCGAGCGCCGCCGCGGCCCCCGCGAGGGACACCCAGCGCAGGGCCTGCTGCTCCGCCAGCGCCGCAGCCTGCGTGTACCCGCCGTACGCCACCTCGATCGAAGGCAGGTCGCCCTCGGTGCGCGCCGCGTCGAGCAGCGCGTCCCCGAACCCCTCGGGCACCACGACCGCCACGTTCGCCTGGCTCGTCGCCAAGGCGTCCTGCAGCGCGAAGGACTCGTCGCTCACATCGACCACATCGTTCTGGGTGGCGAGGTGATCGCGAAGCGCACGGGAGAGCTCGGAGTCGTCCCGGTCGACCACGGCGATACTGGCCCGCGCGGGCTCGTAGGTTTCGGCGGCCTCGTCGACGTACACGGCGCTTCCCGTGATGAACGACCCGATCGCCGAGAGGAACAGGACGTAGACGCCGAGGTAGATGGGATGCCTCAACACTATGGAGAGGGCGGTCCTAAAGATGCGCATGGCGTTGCCTCCGGAACAGCGGGGCCGCGAGGCCGAACAGCAGCGCACCGAACGCCAGGCAGGCGAGCAGGCGCGCGGCGAAGGGCGCGAGCGACTCGTAGTAGTACAGGCTGTAGAACAGGTCGCAGACGAGCCGTACGGGATTCACCCAGGTGGACAGGGGCACCGCGCGGGCGATCGAGTCGGCGAGCTCCATGACCGGTTTCCCGTAGAGCCCCGCGAACACCGAGAGCACGCAGGTGAGACCGGTCAGGATGCCCGACCCGGTCGACACTCCGCCGCGCAACGGCAGCGAGGCGATCAGGGCGCCCAGACCGCTCGCCAGGCAGGAGCCCGCGGCGACCCCCAGCAGGCACAGCCCCTCGCGCCCCTGGAAGTCGATCCCCGCCGCGAAGCGGATGTAGAAGAACGCCGCGGTCAGGAAGGCGAAGGCCAAAAGCCAGGAGGCGAGCAGGGCGCCCGCGAGCTGGCGGATGCGGCTCACACCGGCCACGCACCGCCGCGCCGCGGTCATGGAGACCGTGGGCTGCAGCGACGCCACGGCGATCACAGACAGCTGGGCGGTGAACATGACCGCCATGCCGAGCAGCGCGTAATAGTACCGGATGGTGTCGTCGGGCGTCCCGCGGGTGGGCGAGATGCGCTCCGAGTCCGCCGAGAGGGATAGGGCGCGCGCCACCGCCGCAGGGTCGGACAGCGATGCGGGATCCTCCTCGGCGATCCGCTCGATCAGCGCGCGGGACTGCGCGTACGAGCTCGCGATCGACTCGAGGATAGAGCGGTTCACGCCGTAGGCTCCCCCTCGGTCGCGCTGACGGGCGGCCGACGACCTGGAAGCCACGGTCAGCGAGACCTCACCGGATGCGTCCACGGAGAACACGCCGTCGACCTCGCCGGACTCGAACAGCTCCTCGGCCTGCTGCCGGTCGTCGGCGCGGACGACCGAGAGCAGGGCGAACCCGTCGTCAGGGTCCGCAGCGGCGGAGCCGTCGGACACCGAGCCGTCGCCGGCACCCTCCGCGCCGGCGAGCGCGTCGACCACCTGCGCGAAGGGGGATGCGTCCCACGCCTCGTCCGCCACCACGGCGACGGGGACCGCATCGATCGAGCCGTCGCTGCGCATGCTCGAGAACATGAATACGAACAGCGTCGCCATGAGCACGGGGAACGCGAGGGTCCAGATGAGCGCCGCCGGCGTCCGCAGGAGCGCGACGAGCGTCGCTTTGAAGGTACTGCCCACGACTGCCTCCTAATCGCGCAGCTCACGGCCGGTGAGCTCAAGGAAGACGTCGTTCAGCGTCGGCGGCTCCGCGTACACGCGCCCCAGGGTCAGGCGGGCAGCCCCCAGCACGCCGAGCACGTCGGTCAGGTTGTGCGGGCTCGCCTCGCAGCGGACGGTGAGGATCTGCCCCGCGTGCCCCGCCTCGAGTACGTGCGGCAGGGCGCGCAGGCGCGCGATGACCTGCTGCGGCACCTCGGCCACCTCGATCTCTATGCGCTCGCCCGTCTTGACCATGCGCTTGAGCTCGTCGTTGGTGCCCTGGGCGAGCACCCGGCCCCCGTCCATGATCATGATGCGGGTGCAGATCCGCTCGACCTCCTCCATGTAATGACTGGTATACACCACGGTCGCCCCCTCATCGCGCAGCCCCGCGATCCCGTCGAGGATCGCGTTGCGGCTCTGCGGGTCCACCGCGACGGTCGGCTCGTCGAAGAAGATGAGCTCGGGTTTGTGCGCGATGCCGCAGGCGATGTTCAGGCGGCGGAGCAGGCCGCCCGAGAGCTTCTTGGGTCGGAACGAGGCGAACTCCTCGAGGCCGACGAACTCGATCGCCTCGTCGACGAGCGCGCGCCGGCGGCGGGATTCGGGCACGTACAGGGAGCAGAAGAGGTCGATGTTCCCGCGAACCGTGAGCTCCTCGACCACCGCCACCTGCTGCGGCACGATCCCGATGCGGCGCTTCAGGTCGTAGCGCACGGGCGTCATGTCCTCGCCGAACAGGCGGATGGAGCCGCGGTCATAGGAGAGCAGCTGCAGCATGCAGTTGATGGCGGTGGTCTTCCCGCTGCCGTTCGGACCCAGCAGCCCGAAGATCTCGCCGGGGGCGATGTTCAGGTCGAAGTGGTCGAGCGCGATGAGGTCGCCGTAGCGCTTCACGAGCCCCTCGACCGCGATGATGTCCATGGTTCCTCCCTTCGGGCGCCCCTCTCCTGGATGGGCGCCGGCGAGCGCGCCCCGTCAGGGAGGACGGGCGCGCGCCGCACCGGACGGACGCTGGCACTATGCTGGGATATCGGAGGCGGAAACGCCAGTGACAAATGTCATGATTTTCATTTCCGCAGATAGGACGCCTGTCGGACGATTCCCGCACGGACCGGGCGCCGACGCGGTCTGATACCATGGGTCGCATGGAACGCACGATCGACAAGCTCATCGTCTTCGCCATCTGCCTCGCCGGGCTCGCCCTGGGCGGATGGGGCGGGACCGTCCCCCTGTCCGAGGGGACGGCGGGGGCCGCCTGCGTCTCGACCGCACTCGTCGCCGTATGCGCCGGCGCGCTCGCCGAAGCCCTCCCCGACCGCATCCGGCCGGCGGCGCCGGTCCTTCTGTGCGCGACGGCGCTGGTCTCCCCCTGCGGGGCGGCCTTCCTGCCGCTCGCCTGCTACGACGCCATGCGCGAGCTGCACCGCGGCGGCTTCGGGCACGCCGTCGCCGCGGCACCCGGCGCTGCGCTCGCCGCATCGCTCGCCCTCTGGTCGCCGAGCGTCGCGGCGGCGGCGCTCACCGCGGCATCCTGCGCCGCGGGGGCGCTGCTCTCGGCGCGCACCAACCGTCTGCTCGCCCGCCTGGACACCCTGCACCGGCTGCGGGACGACATGACGGTGCGGACCTGGGACCTGCTCGACCGCAACCGCGACCTCGAGGAGCGCCTGGTCCGCGCCGACGGGGGCGGTCCGGGCGGCGCAGGAGACGGTTCCCCGGCGGATGAGGAGATACCCGCGCGCCCCGCGGGCTTCTCATGCCTCAGCGACCGCGAGTTCGAGGTGGCCCGGCTCATCGCCGAGGGTCTCGACAACCGCGAGATCGCCGCGGCGGCGTATCTGAGCGAGGGGACCGTGCGCAACCACATCAGCTCGATCCTGACGAAGCTCCAGCTCAAGAACCGAACGCAGATCGCCATCGCGTTCTGGCGCGGTTAGCTGCGCGGCCGGGGACGCCGTTTCGCGGCGGCCCGGCCTGCACCGGGCGCCGCGCCGCGCGCGCTACAACTGCGCGAGGGCCTCCTGCAGCACCTCGCCGTCGGCGCGGCAGGGCTCGGGGCCGTTCTTGCGCAGCATGCGGGTCTCGTGGCCCTTGCCCGTCACCACGACCACTGCGGGGCGCGTCGTCTCGCGCACGCAGGTGCGGATGGCGCGCTCGCGGTCGAGCTCGATCTGCCAGTTGTCGTTCCCCTGCTCGCTCACCACGCGCGCGATGGTGGCGCAGATGTCGGCCGGGTCCTCGGGGCCAGGGTCGTCCTCGGTGATCACGATGCGGTCGGCGTACTTGCCCGCCGCGACCCCCATGGTCTCGCGGCGGTCGACGCCTTTGCCGCCCGTCGCGCCGAAGACGACGGCGATCTCGCGGTCGGGGTAGTTCTCGCGCAGGTCGGTGAGCATGGTCTCCAGGCTCATGCCGTTGTGGGCGAAGTCGACGACGCCGATGATGAGGCCGGATGCGCTCGGGTAGAGCTCCATGCGGCCCGGGACGCGCAGCCGCTCGAACCCGTGGACGACCGCCTCGCGCTCGATGCCCAGGGCCTCCGCGCAGGCGACGGCGCCCAGCGCGTTGGAGACGTTGAACTTGACCGGGGTCGCGATGAGCATCTCATCGGTGAACCGCGGCGTGCGCACCCGGGCGACGATGCCGCGCTCCGTGTGCACGAGCCCGTCGGCGAACACGTCCGCGGAAGGATCTACCATGGAATAGGTGATCACCCGCTCGCAGGGCGCGGCCGCCTCGAGGACGCGCTCGACATGGTCCATGTCGAGGTTCACCACCGCGATGCGGCTCTGGGCGAACAGCTTGAGCTTGCTTGAGAAGTAATCCTCGAAGCTCGGATGCTCGATGGGCGAGATGTGGTCCTCGCCGATGTTGGTGAAGGCGCCCACGGCGAACTCGACGCAGGCGGTGCGGTCGTACTTGAGCGCCTGGCTCGAGGCCTCCATCACCACGTGCTCGATACCGCTCGCCGCGGCGTTGGCGAGCTGGCGCTCCAGCTGGAACGCCTCAGGCGTCGTGAGCTTCGAGATCCCCGCGTCCACGCCGTCGTCGAACTCGATGCTGGAGAACAGCCCGGCCGCGTGGCGCCCGGCGCGGCGCGCATGCTCGTCGAGCACGCTCTTCAGATAGTAGGCGCTCGTGGTCTTCCCCTTGGTGCCCGTGAACGCGCACACCTTCACGCGCCCGGAGGGGTGGCCGTACGCGAGGTCGGCCGCGACGCCGAGCGCACGGCGGATGTCGGACACGAGCAGGCAGGGCGCCTCGACCCCGTAGTCGGTCTCCGACAGGTAGGCCACGGCGCCGGCCTCGAGGGCGGACAGCAGGTACTCGCGCTTGAAGGCCGCTCCCTTGCAGGCGAACAGCGTTCCCGGACGGGCCTCGCGCGAGTCGTCGGTCGCGAAGGAGACCTCCAGGTCGCCGCAGCCATCGGGGCGCGACGCGAGGACCCCCGCTTCGGAGAGCGCGGCGATGTAGCGGTCGAGCGGGTAGGTGTTCTGGACGGCAGCGGCCATATGCGGTGCTCCTCACGAATCGGGTGCGCCCGCCGCGCGGCGCGGGCGGGCATCGGTCACATCGTAGCCGGATTCGCCGGCAGGGTACGGTTCTCGAGAAAGACTCCGCAGTTTGCGGGCCGCGGGTCGAGGAGGCGGCCAGGCGATGGGAGGACCGCGGACCGCCACCGGCCGTCGCAGCGAGCCGCGGGCCGCCGACGGCCGTCGCAGCCGGGCACCGCGCCCGCGCAACCCTAACCCTTCATCGCCTGCGGGCGGGCGGGGGCGAGGAGCCGGGCGGTCATGCTATCCTGTCCTCGAGGGAACCACCGATCAATCGCTCCCGCGCCCTGCGCGCCCGGCGAGGCGGATGCGGGCGAGGGCGAGGACGGTACGGCCGACCTGCGCCGATGCGGCCCGAGCGCATATGCGCCCGTCACGGGGCACCGGCTGCGGAGCTGACCGGCGCTCCCCGGACGTTCGCGAACCGACGAAGGGCCTCCCATGCCTTCTCCACATCCCGCAACCGGCTCCCGCAGGGCGCTGGGATCGCTTCTCATCGCGGCGCTCCTCGCGTTCGTCGCGCTTGCAAGCGGTTGCACCGCATCCGGCGACGACGGCGCCTCCTACACGCTCGTCGAGGACGGCAAGCTCACCGTGGCGAGCGACCTCGCCACCCCGCCGTTCGAGTACACCGAGTCGGACGGAACCCCGCAGGGGTTCACCGTCGAGCTGATGGGCATGATCGCCGAGGAGATGGGGCTCGAACTCAACTACCTCCCGGCGCAGCAGTTCGACACCATCATCCCCATGACCCGCCAGGGCGTCACCACCGACGTGGGCGCGTGCAACATCACCATCACCGACGAGCGCCTGCAGGAGGTCGATTTCGCCGACCCCTACATGGACTCCAACCAGGGCGTCGCCACCGTCACGGGGGGCGGCTACGACACCGTCGACAGCCTGAACGTCGCGGGGGTGCGCATCGCCGTGCAGGCGGGCACCACCTCCGAGCAGTGGGCGATCGAGCACCTCCCCAACGCCGAGACGGTCACCTTCAGCGACTGGACCGCCGCCTTCACCGCCGTCATGAGCGGCCAGTGCGAGGGCGTCGTCTGCGACCTGCCCGTCGAGCAGTGGATGGTCTCCAACTCCTTCACCGGCATGCAGATCATCGAGGAGATCCCCACCGGCGAGCAGTTCGGCATCGCCGTGAGCAAGGACAACCCGGGCCTCACCGAGTCGATCAACGAGGCGCTCGCCGACATCCGCGCCGACGGCCGCTACGACGCCCTGTACGAGGAGTGGTTCGGCGTGGCGCCGAGCTCCGATACGGGCGGGGCCGGGCAGGGCGGCGACGGCAGCGCATCGACCGACACGGGCGAGTCCCTCGTCGTCACCAGCGCATCCGCGAAGTCGAACGAGGACGGCGGCACGTCGGTCCTCGGCGGCATCGCCACCCGGCTGACCTGGGAGGCGACGACCGGGACGACCGAGCAGGTGAGCTCGATCCGCCTCACCCTCCCCGAGGGCGGGAGCTTCCAGGACTCCCAGGCGACCGTCGTCGCCGTCGAGGACCTCACCCGCACCGAGCTCGACGTCGAGGCGAGCATCGTCGACTCCTCGCTCCTCATCGAGTTCTCCGAGCCGGTCCCGGGCGGGACGCAGCTGAGCGTCGAGGTCGAGGGCGTCGTGTTCCCGAGCGCCGCCGGCGCCTACACGGTCACCGGAACCTACACGACATCCGACGGGGCCGAGCTCGACCTGCCCGAGAGCCCCACCATCGCCGTCTCCGAGAGCACCTTCGTGCAGGCGGCGGTCCAGTGGCTCGACGGGCAGCCATGGGTCGACGCCTGGAACGCCAACCCCTTCCTCGGGATGTTCCTGCGCCCCCAGTACATCGTGACCTCGCTCGCCTCACTGTTCCAGGGCTGGGGCACCGCGCTGCTCGTCACGGCGATCGGCTTCCCGCTCGCCGTCCCCATCGCCCTGCTCTTCGCCTTCATGAAGATCAGCCGTCGCCGCTACCTGCGCGGCATCGCCGTCACCTACATCAACCTGCTGCGCGGCACCCCGCTGTTCCTGCAGATCTACATCGCGTTCTTCGGCTTCCCCATGCTCGGCTTCAACCCGCCGACCATCCCGCTGGGCATCGGCGTGCTCGCCATCAACTGCTCGGCCTACCTCGCCGAGATCTTCCGCGCGGGCATCGAGTCCATCCCCAAGGGGCAGTACGAGGCGGCGCGCTCGCTCGGCATGACCTGGGGCCAGACCATGGCGCTCATCATCCTGCCGCAGACCGTCCGCCGCGTCATCCCCACCATGACGAGCGAGTTCGTCATGCTCTACAAGGACACCTCGCTGCTGTCCAGCGTCGGCGTCATGGAGCTCATGATGTTCTCGCGCAACCTGACCACCACGACGGGCAACATCACGCCCTACATCGTCGCCGCCCTGTACTACCTGGTCGTCACGGTCCCGCTGATCCACGTGGTGACGAAGGTCGAGAAGCGCATGGTGTAGGCCGGGGCGCGGCCCGCAGAGCGGGAGCGACCACAGAGCCCAAAGCAGGCGCAGGGCGCGACCCATCGCCGCAGGTCGCGGGCCGGCGTTCCGGAACCCGGCCCCCAGGGCAGCAACGGTCTGGCCCGAAGCCCGGCCCGAAGGGCGCGGCCCTCAAAACGCGCAGTGCCGTGACACGGAAGGCGTCACGGCACCGATATCTCTGCTTTCATCTGGAAACGGGAGCGGAACCGGGGCGCCGTCCCCGAGGCCCCGACCGGTTCCCGTCGGCTTGCCGGCTTACTCCTCGGTCGCCTGCCCGGCCGCCTGATCAGACGCCTGCTCGGCGGCCTTCTTGGCAGCGGCCTTCTTGGCCATCGCGGCGGCGACGCGCGCCTGCTGCTCCGGCGTGAGCTCCCGCTTGGGCTTCGCGGCGGCGCCGGCCCCCGCATCGCCCTTGCCCGCTGCGGCGGCCTTCCCGGCAGCGGCCTTCCCGGCTGCCGGCTTGGCCGGCTTGGCGGGCATGTCGCGATGCATCGTGGTCGTGGTGAGCTCGGTCGCGGCGGGCGTGCAGTGGACGTCCATCGACAGGCAGTGCTTCGGGCAGTCGTGCACGCACGACGCGCACTGGATGCAACGGTACGGGTCGATGGTCCAGTTGCCCTCCTTGCGATCGACCGCGATGGCGCCCACCGGGCAGACGCGCTGACACATGCCGCACATGATGCACGCCTCGACGTCGTTCACCACATGCCCGCGCATGGCGGGGAACAGGCGCTCGATATCGCGCTTCTCATACGGGTAGCGCACCGTCGCCGGCTTGGAGAACAGCGAGCGCATCGTCATCTTCGCGAGCTTGAAAGATCCCATGCGTCCTCCCCTAGCGCTCCGTGCAGCTGATGCACGGGTCGATCGTCAAGATGATCATGGGCACGTCGGCCAGGTCCACGCCCTGCAGGGCACGCACCATGCCCGCGAGGTTCTGCGAGGTGGGCGTGCGCAGACGGAAGCGGTCCAGGTACTTGGTGCCGTTGCCGCGCACGTAGTAGAACGCCTCGCCGCGCGGCTGCTCGATCAGCACGTGGGCGCGGCCCTCCGGCGGCACCACCTTGGGGCCGGGCTTCCCGCCGATGCCGTCGTGCGGGATCTTGGCCACGAGCTCCTTGATGATGTCGATCGCCTGGTAGACCTCCTCGCAGCGGACCTTGCAGCGGGCATAGCAGTCGCACTCCGTGGAGATAATCGGCTCGAAGTGCTCGAGGTCGCCGTAGGCCCCGAACCCGGTCGAGCGCATGTCGTGCTCGATGCCCGAGCCCTTGGCGAACGGCCCGACCATGGAAAGCTCGAGGGCGTCCTCGAACGAGATGTAGCCCACCCCGCACAGGCGGCTGCGCACCGAATCGTCGTTCAGCATCGTGTCGACGATGATCTTGTACTCGCGGCGCAGGCCGTCGAGCTCCTCGCAGACATCGCGCAGCATCGCGTCGTCGATATCGTGCGCCATGCCGCCCACGATCACGATGGACAGGATGATGCGCCCGCCGCAGGTCCTCTGGAAGATGTCGAGGATGGTCTCGCGCAGGCGCCAGCAGTGGTTGAAGAGGCTCTCGAACCCGAAGCCGTCGGCGAGCAGGCCGAGCCACAGCAGGTGCGAGTGGATGCGCGAGAGCTCCTCGAGGATGGCGCGCAGGTAGTCGACGCGGCGCGGCACCTCGATCCCGAGCAGCTTCTCGGTCGCGGCGGCGTACCCGTAGCCGTGGCCGAAGCTGCAGATGCCGCAGACGCGCTCCGCGACGTAGACGAACTGGTTGTAATCGCGCTTCTGGACGAGCTTCTCCAGGCCGCGGTGCACGAAGCCGATCTGAGGGATGGCCTCGACCACGTGCTCGTCCTCGACCACGAGGTCGAGGTGGACCGGCTCGGGCAGCACGGGGTGCTGCGGGCCGAACGGGATGACGGTACGGGTCGCCATGCGCTACTCCCCCTCCTTCTTGGCGCGCGCCTCGAGGGCGGCGCGGACCTTCGCGGCCTTCTCCGGATCCATGGCGGCGAGCTTGGCCTCCATCTTGGCGGCGCGCTCGGCCGCCGTGGGCTTGGGCGCCGGGGCGCCCTCGGACGCATCCGACGCCGCCTTCGGGGCCATGGCGTCCACCGCCGCGACCGCCTTCGCATCGGCCGCCGCGCGGTCCTCGGTGAGGGCGCGCTCGGCGCTCGCGGCCTCGGCGGCCTCGCGCGCCGCCTTGGCCTCCTTGGCCGCCTTCGCCGCGCGCAGCTTCGCCGCCTTCTCGCGCTCGGCCTTCATCTCCGGGGTGATGACCGTCATGGGAGAGGTCTCGGCCAGGTTGAAGAAGTGCCCGCCGAAGTCGAGCTTCATGTTGATGAAGTTCACGCCGAACAGGTCGTGCGCCTCGTTCTCGTACGAGAAGGCCGCGAAGTACAGCCCCTGGATGGAGGGCACCTCGGCGTTCTCGGGCAGGCTCACGCACAGGTTGAGCGCGTTGTCCCGCGTCTCGTCGTAGAAGGTGTACACCAGGTCGATCCCGCCCTCGGGGAACTCGGCGCACAGCTGGATGAATCGCATGCCCTCGTGCTTCAGGGTCTGCACGCGGGTGAGCAGGTCGCCCAAGGGCACGTCGACGAATTCGGTCGTGTACATCTACTCCCTCTCCTCCATGGCCTTGAGCCGCGCGTTCACCGCGTCGTCGTCGAGCAGGTCCTCCGGATCGGTCAGCACCTCGCCCGCCTCGATGCGGCGCGCCTTCTCGTCCAGGATCTCCACGCCCTTGAGCACGGCGTCGATGATGGTCTCGGGGCGCACGGCGCAACCCGGCGCGTAGACGTCCACCGGGATCGCCTTGTCCACGCCGCCGATGACGTTGTAGCAGTCGCGGAACACGCCGCCGGTGCACGCGCAGATGCCGCAGGCCACGACGACCTTGGGCTCGAGCATCTGGCTGTAGATGTGGCGCACCACGCGGATGTTCTGCGCGTTGATGGAGCCGGTCACCAGGAAGATGTCGGCGTGCTTGGGGTTGCCCGTGTTGATGATGCCGAACCGCTCGATATCGTACAGGGGCGTGAGCGAGTCGAGCACCTCGATGTCGCAGCCGTTGCAGCTCGACCCGTCATAGTGGATGAGCCACGGCGATTTGGATGAATATGCCATACCACTCGCTCCTTAGATAAACGGCGTGATGAGCACGTAGAACAGGTTGACCACGCCCACGACGAGCGCCACGAGCCACGCGTACTTGAGGCAGTTCTGCCACTTGGTGCGCGCGAAGTTGTTGTCGATGGCGACCTCGAACAGCCAGGTGACGGCGACCACCGCGATCGCCACGGGGATGGACGCCGGCGAGTCCCAGATGAAGAACATGCCCACCCACATGAGGAACAGCACGCTCTCGCACCAGTGCATGACCTCGATCTTGGCGAGCGTGCGGCCGGTCATCTCCGTCGTGATGCCCTTCAGCAGCTCCTGGTGCGCATGATGGCTGTACGACAGGTCGAACGGAGACTTGCGCAGCTTGATGGTGAGGATGAACAGCAGGCCGAGGAAGATGGGCACGAGGCTCAAGACGATGGGCTCCTCGAGGCTGAACAGCCGGGCGATGTCGAAGGACTGCGTGGCCGTGAAGAAGCCGACGGTCATGATGAGCAGCATGGGCTCGTAGGACATGACCTGCAGGCACTCTCGGTCGGCGCCGGAATCGGCCCACGGGGAGCGCGAGGAGTACGCGGCGATGATGACGAACAGGGTCGCGAGCGTCACCAGGAACACGCACATGAGCAGGTTGGAGCCGGAGACGAACATGCCGCCCGCCAGGATGCAGAACACGAGCGCGCAGGTGACGTAGGCCTCGTCGATGGCGTTCACGCTTGTCTGCTGCTTGCCGAGCAGCTTGCGCACGTCCCAGTAGGGCTGCAGCAGGCGCGGGCCCACACGGCCCTGCATGCGCGCGGAGACCTTGCGGTCGAGGCTGTCGAGCAGGCAGCCGAGCACCGGCGCGGCGACACCGAAGGCCACCACGCCCAGGGCGATGCCCGGAAGGCCGGGGCCGACGAGCAGGACCTCGCGCTCGACGAAGAACGCGCCGCCGGTCAGAAGCTCGGGGTTGAAGATGAAGCACGCGGCGAAGGCCATGAGCACCACGGAGGTGCAGACGATGAGGCCCACGCGGGTGAGCGCCGCCTCCGGGAAGACGTCGTCGAGGTACCAGTTGCGCTTGGTGGAGCGCATGGTGCGGCCCATCGACCCCAGATACGAGCGGGAGTCGGCGTCGATGCAGCTGCCGGAGAGGTAGACGTGCTGGCGGGCCTTGCTCGAACGGCCCCACGGCGTCAGCAGCACGATGGCGATGAACAGCACGATGGCGACCATGATGATCATGTTGTCGACGTCGATCAGGCGCGGGACCTTGTGGTAGGTGACCTCGAGGTACGGCCCGATCACGAGCTGGGAGATCACGGGGAGCAGCACGCAGCAGCCGATGAGCAGGGCGGAGATGAAGCCGATGGCGGTCCACTCGGTCCGGTGCACGCCGCCCTCGACGTTCTCGGCCTTCTGGGAGACGCCGGCGAGCTTGCCGAGCCACTTGGCCCAGAAGAAGAAGGTGGCCGCGGAGCCGAACGCCAGGAGGATGAGGAACACCACGTTGCCGGTCTCGGCGAAGGAGACGAGCGTCGCCCACTTGGAGATCAGCATGCCGAAGGGGGCCACGAACATGCCCATGATGCCGAGCATCATGAAGCGGGTGAGGCGCGGCAGGCGGCTGAACAGGCCGTCCATATCCTCGATGTTGCGGCTTCCGATCCGGTGCTCGACCGTGCCCACGCACAGGAACAGCACCGACTTGGACACGGTGTGGAAGATGATCAGGAAGATGGCGGCCCAGACGGCCTCGGAGGTCCCCACGCCCGCGCAGGCCGAGATGAGGCCCAGGTTGGCGATCGTGGAGTAGGCGAGCACGCGCTTGGCGTTGCTCTGGGAGATGGCCATGAAGGAGCACAGCACGAAGGTGATGCCGCCGATGCCGACCACCATCGCGGACGCGACGGGGTACAGCAGGTACAGCGGCGCCATCTTCACGAGCAGGAAGACGCCCGCCTTGACCATGGTGGACGAGTGCAGCAGGGCGCTGGTGGGCGTCGGGGCGACCATGGCGCCGAGCAGCCAGCGATGGAAGGGCATCTGCGCGGCCTTGGTGAGGCCGGCGATGGACAGCAGCATGAGCGGAATGACCAGCTGGGCGGACTGGGCGCCGCCCGCCACCTCGACCATGCCGTTGATGGACAGCGGGACGCCCACCACGTGCATGTAGACCAGGGCGATGTGGAAGGCGAGTCCGCCGATCATGTTGAGGTTGATCTGCAGGATGGCGCTCTTGCGGGCCTCGGGCGTGCGGGTGTAGCCGATCATAAGGAAGGAGCATACCGTGGTGATCTCCCAGCCGGCCACCAGCCAGTCCATGTTGTCCGAGGTCACGATGATGAACATCGCGGAGAGGAACAGGAACATGAGGGCGATGAACTGGTGCCGGCGATCGGCCGCCGCGGTGCCCGCGCGACGGGCCGCCTCGTCCTCATGGTGCTGGAAGTCCTTCATGTAACCCAGGGCGTAGATGCAGATCGCGCTGCCCACGAGGCCGACGATGAGCACCATGATGACCGACAGGTTGTCGATGTACATGGGCTCGGCCATGGCGTCCTCGGGATGCAGGGCGAACGAGCCGCACCAGATGGAGACGAGCAGCTGGACGAACGACATGGCGAACATGACGCCGTTGCGGTAGGCGATGGACAGCGCGAACACCAGACCGCACAGGAACAGGTCGACGGCGACGGCGACGTAGTTGCCCGCGAGCGACATCTCGGGCGTCATCGCGAACGTCGACGGGTTGCCCATGAACGTCACCGCGCAGGCGACGCTGGCGACACCGATGACGGCGGCGGAGCCGATGACCAGAGGATCGCGGACGCTGTCCTTGCGAAACGCCATCAACGCGATGGCCACGAGCAGCGGGAACGCGATCAGAAAGCCCAGTAAAGCCATAGGCACCCCTCTTTGTGCGTGAAGCCCTCACAATCCCTTTAATGCTAGCGCTATCTCCACGTTCCCGCCATAACCCATCTGGCATGCGGCCAAGACGGCCCGGGTGCGATTCCCGCTACGCATGGAATCATCGGGAGGGCCGGAGCGCCCCGCATGACGGCCGCGGCTCGGCCTTTCCGGTGCGGGCCGTCGCCCGCTTCGCATGGAAAACCTCCCGCCCCCGGACCGACCATGGTCCGGAGACGGGAGGCTTCGCATGGCGTGACGAGGTCCCGAAGGGGGCGACGGGTCTTAGGCCTGGGCGGCCTCGATCATCTTGCAGACGGTCTCCTGCAGCTCGGCGAGGTTCTCGGCGCTCGGGATCCACTGCTGCGTCACCACGGGCACGGGCAGCTGGAACTTCGCGTTCTCGAGCTCGGCGTAGACCTGCTTGGGGCCGAGGGGCGCCCAGCCGTAGGAACCGAACGCGAGGCCGATGCGCTGGGAGTTGTTGGGCGACAGGCCGCGCATGTAGGTGAGGAAGCTCGCCACGGTGGGCAGCATGTTGGAGTTCAGGGTCGGCGAGCCCACCGCGACGTACTTGGCGTCGCACATCTCGAGCATGATGTCGGAGATATGGGTGTGCTTGACGTCGATGAGCTCGGCGGTGATGCCCTCCTTGATGAAGGCGTCGGTGATCTCGCGCGCCATGGACTCGGTGGAGTGCCACATGGAGTCGAACACCACGACGGCCTTGTCGACGGTCTGGTAGGTGGTCCAGGCCTCGTACTTGTCGAGGATGTCGGCGATGTGGGAGCGCCAGATCACGCCGTGGCTCGGGGCGATCATCTTGAGGTCGAGGGTGCGGACCACGTCGAGGGCCTTCTTCGCCTGCATGCCGTAGGGCCACACGATGTTGGCGTAGTACTTCTTGGCCTGCTTGTAGACCTCGCAGAGGTCGTTCTCGTCATCGAAGCGCTTGGTCGAGGCGAAGTGCTGGCCGAAGGCGTCGTTGGAGAACAGGATCTTGTCGACGTCGGAGTAGGTGACCATGTTGTCGGGCCAGTGGACCATCGGCGTGGTCACGAAGGTGAGGGTGCGCTCGCCGATGCAGAGGGTCTCACCGGACTTGACCGGCGTGGCCTCGATCCCGAAGTGGGCGCGGACCTCGTTGACGCCGGCGCCGGCCGACGCGTAGATCGTGGCGTTGGGGGCGACGCGGTGGATGGCCGGCAGCGAGCCGGAGTGGTCCATCTCGACGTGGTTGGTGATCACGACGTCGATCTTGGAGGGATCGACGACCTGGGAGATGCGCTGCAGGAACTCGTCGGTGAAGGTCGCCTTGGCGGTATCGATGAGCGTGACCTTCTCGTCGAGGATGAGATAGGCGTTGTAGGTGATGCCCTTCTCGGTGGTGTAGCCGTGGAACGAGCGCTCGTTCCAGTCGATGCCGCCGACCCACCAGACCTTGGGCGAAATCTCGATAGCGTTGAGCATGCGGATCCCTTCTGCTGATTTGCGCAGGTACCGCAGGGTGCCCGCGCGTCCGAAACCGGCTACATGATAGCACGCGGACACCCGGGCGCCGTGCCCTCTTGGTGGCTTCTTATATGATGCACGACTTGTAGCATATATGGAGCGAAGGAGGCTCGTGCGGGGCCTCGGGCGTCCCTCGCGCGCCGGACGAGAGAATCACGGGGACGGACGAAGCAAGGCCTTGCAGCCCGGGCGGGGCGACCCCTTGCGGCCTGATGTGACCTCGGCCCTCCCCTTGCGCGGCGGACGCATCGAGAACCGAGCGGGCGGGCGCCGTCGACAGCGCCCGCCCGCTCAGGGCACGGGGTTACTCGGCGGACGGGAACTCCGCGGGAGGCAGGTCGTCGGGAGGGAAGTCCGTGATCGTCGGCATGCCGAGGTCCACATCGCGCAGCCCGACACCCTGACCGGCATCGTCGCGGCGCTTGCGCCCGCGCGGCTTGGTCACCAGGGCGCCGCTGCCCTCCTTGCGGTACAGGCGGCACCAGGTCTTGACCGAGGACTCGCCCGGGACCCCGTGCTTGACCATGACCTCGCGGACCGACATGCCATGCTCCAGGCGGTCCTGGACGACGGCGAGCTTGAGGTCGTAGGAATAGACCTTATGGGTGGCCCCGGCGTTCATGAGCGCATCGGACCCGCCCACGGCGTAGGAGCGCGACCACTGACGCGCGGTCGCCTCGGGGATACCGAGCTCGAGGGCGAGGGTGCGGTGCCCCACGCCGGTCGAGAGGATCTTGACGGCACGGCGGCGCGTCTTCAGATCGTATGTGTTCGTCACCTTGTTCTTCATCATGGCAAATCCTGAATATCGACCGGAGGCCCGTAGAAATTGCTCGCGAATCAGCACATTGAATGATACTACGAAAGTGACTTCACCCTATAGCATATGCTGGTTATTGGGCGCGCAACGATGTTGTTCCTGCCCCGTTGGCAGCGTGTTGAGACGGTCTTCACGTGACCGACACAATTTATAATCTATCAGATAGGTTAGATGTTATATACAAAGCAACACTTTCGCTACCTTGTGTTGTGCAACTCATATACTGCATATCGAAATGGATGGGACGGCCTGTCGTCATGCCGTCCGTTCCGCTGCGCGGGCGCGCCCGATAGACCCTCTGGGCATGCCATCCCGCCCGCCCCTCGCCCCCTGAAACGCAAAGGGACCCGAGCCGCCGAATCCGACGTGCCCGGGTCCCAGCCCGCTACCGACCGTCCGGGCCGCCGTGACAGGGGCGGCGGCCCGTCGGTGCAAGGGCGGCCGCCTCACGCGGCGCGCGCCCGGATCGCGCTACCTGCCCTGCGCGCGGGCCTCCTCGTAGAACTCGACCAGGTGCTTCTGGACGTCGTAGGGAACCTGCTCGTATCCGGCAGGCTCCATCGTGAAGTCGCCCGTGCCGCGCGTGAGCGAGCGCAGACGGGTCGCGTAGTCCACGAGCTCGGCGTAGGGGACGGTCGCCGTGACCACGGTGTTGCCGCGGTCATCGGTATCCATGCCGGTCACGCGGCCGCGGCTCGCGGACACGTCGCCCATCACGGAGCCGGCGTAGCTCTCGGGGATCGTCACCGTGATGTTCTCCATGGGCTCGAGCACCACGGGCTCGGCGTCGGCGCACGCCTTCTTGAGCGCGATGCGCGCGGCGGCGCGGAACGCCATCTCGTTGGAATCGACCGGGTGGTAGGAGCCGTCGTAGCAGGCCACGCGGATGCCCGTGAGCGGGTACCCGGCGATCACGCCCTCCTTCATCGTCTCCTGGACGCCCTTGTCCACGGCGGGGATCAGCGCACGCGGGATGCGGCCGCCCACGACCTCGTCGACGAACTCGTACTCGCCCTCGGCGAGCGGCTCGACGCGCAGGTAGCAGTCGCCGAACTGGCCGGCGCCGCCGGTCTGCTTCTTGTGGCGCCCCTGGGCGGAGGCCACGCGGCGGATGGTCTCGCGGTACGGGATGCGGATCGGCACGATGTGCGCCTCGACCTTGGTGCGCTCCTCCAGGCGGTTGAGCAGCACGGAGACCTGGGCCTCGCCCACCGCGGAGATGATGGTCTGGCCGGTCTCCTCGTCGCGCTCGATCTTCATGGTCGGGTCCGCCTCGCAGGCGCGGTCGATGAAGGTGAACAGCTTGTCCTCGTCGCTGCGGTTCACGGCCTCGATGGCGATACGGTACTGGCTGTTGGGGAACTGGAAGGCCGCGGCCTCGACCTTGCCGGAGACCGACAGCGTGTCGCCCGTGTCGGCGGAGATCTTGGTGGTGACGATGATGTCGCCCGCCTCGGCCTTGCCGACCTCGGTCATCTCGCGGCCGCACATGACGTAGAGGTGGGCCAGGCGCTCGCTTTTGCGCGTGCGCGCGTTGACGAGCTCGATGCCCGGGGTGAGCGTGCCGGTCAGCACCTTGATGAAGCTGATGCGGCCCTGCTGGGCGTCGTTCAGGGTCTTGAAGACGAAGGCGACGGGACGGTCGTCATCCGAGGAGATCTTGAGCTCGGTGCCGTCGATGAGCGGCATCTCGCCGTAGTCGGTGGGCGTCGGGAAGTAGGTGGCGATGTCGTCCATGACGGAGTGGACGCCCAGCTCGCGCGTGCACGAGCCGACGAACACGGGCACGAACAGGCGCTTGGCGATGGCCTTCGAGAGCAGGCTCTCGATCTCCTCCTGATCCAGGGGCTCGCCGTCGAGGTACTTCATCATGAGCTCGTCGTCGGCCTCGGCGACCGCCTCGCACAGCTGCTCGCGGGCGGCCTCGGCGGCGGCGCGGTACTCCTCGGGGATGTCGAGCTCGGTCTGCGTGGCGCCCTCGCAGTGGCGCGCCTTCATGCGGACGATGTCGATGACGCCCTCGAACGCGTCGCCCGTGCCCCACGGCAGGGTGACGGCGCCCAGGCGCATGCCGAAGCGCTCGCGCAGCTGCTCGAGGCAGGTGTCGTAATCGGCGTTCTCCTTGTCGATGCGGTTGATGAACACCGCTCGGGCCAGACGCAGGTCCTCGGCCGCATACCACAGCTTGACGGTGGTGGGCTGCGGGCCCTCGGCGGCGTCGACCACGAACAGCGCGGTCTCGCAGACGCTCATCGCCGCGTAGGCGTCGCCGATGAAATCGGGGTAGCACGGGGCGTCGAGCACGTTGATGCGGGTGCCCTTCCAGTCGATCGGGGCGATGGAGGTCGAGATCGAGAACTCGCGCTTGACCTCCTCGGCGTCGTAATCGAGCGTGGGCTTGGTGCCCGCGTGGCCGCCCAGGCGGGCGGTCTTGCCGGAAAGGTGGAGCATGGCCTCCGCGAGCGAGGTCTTGCCCACCCCGCCTTGGCCTACGAGCACCACGTTCCTCACGTTGTCGGTTTTGGGAGCGCCCATGGTGACCTTCCTTTCCGCAGCGCCGAGGGCGCCGCATGACTGCGAGCGCTCGGAGGCCGGGCCGCTGCGCTGGAAGGGCGGCTGCCGCGATGGGGCGCCGCCGCTGCCGTCGCGCACCGAGGAAGCCGCTCGCTCCGCGCGTCCGCGATTTCAGCCGTATGATGCGAGCCTACCCCTGGGGCGAGATGGACATAACAGCCTTTCGCCAGGCGCGCGCTGCCCTGCGGTAAAGGGCGGCTGCCGGCCGGCCCGGTTCTCGGGGCGATGAGGCGGGGACGGACCGCGGGGACCGGCGGTACGATGCGGCGGGGACGGGAATTCGAGGCGGTCTGGCCCCTCGTCTGATGAAATATCCCACGCCCTCCTCGCAAGCCACGGGCGGGCGACGCCCCTCCCCTCTCTTGATGCATAAACAGGCATCCGAATTGCATAGAAAGGGGCACCGGCAGGCGTGCGGAGGGCTCCCGACGCCTCCGCCGGGTTGGTAAACAATTTTACTGTAACGTTAAATTCAGCGGCTTCGAGTAGCCGGGGATACCATGACTAGAAAACCCGCTGGTCAGAACATCGCGTTCACAACCGTCTACTCTGGCGGGCCGTTTTTAACGTTACAGTAAAATTGTTTACCAGCTATGCACGGCCCGAACGCGCCGCCGGCGAGGGTGTGGACGCGGGGTGGGACGCAACCGGCACCCGGTTCCGATATCCACGAAGATGCGGTCGCGATGGTGGGGTCAACAGCCCCGCGTCCGTGCGGACGTGGGGCTCAGGCCGCCGGCTCCGGCGCCGCCCTGGGCCTCCATCGAACGCAGCGCCGGCAACGCGCCCGTGCGACCGCGAGGCCCAGCGCAAGACGGGCGGGCCCGCATGCGCGGACCCGCCCGTCCCGGCGGCCACCCGATGTCGATGGCGCAGATGAGCCGGTGCCCGGCGGGACCTGCCCGCCGGGCACCGGAACCTCAGCGCGCCTCGGCGCTCGCGGGGAACGAGACCTCCGGCATGAGCTCGTCGCCCATCACCGACAGCATCTCCTCGAGCTTCGCCAGGTCCTCGGGGGAGAACCGGTGGCGGATGCGCTCCATCACGTCGTGCACGTACGAGGAGCTGATGTTGTAGTAGTCCAGGTACTTCTTGGTGGGCCGCAGATGGTACTCGCGGCCGTCGCTCTCCGACTGGACCTTCTCGATATAGCCCTTGCGGATCAGGCTCCCGATCTTGTACGCCGCGTTCGACGACGAGATGCGCATGAACTGCGCGAACTCGTGCACGGTCGGTGACCCGAGCGCGTTGATGGCCTCCATGGCGAACGCCTCCACCGTGGTGAGGCTCGCCTCGCGGTTCTGGAACCGCGAGAACGTCTCCTGGTAGAAATGGAGCTTGAACTTGTTGTATACGCCCTCGAACATCTCTTCCAACTTCTGCTGCTCCTCGACGGCTGCCATGTCGACGCCTCTTTCCGCCCTTACGCTTCCTCGACCGCACCGAGCGCCAGGGTCAGCGTGGCGCTGCACGCGACCTTGCCGTCGACGCGCGCCTCGGCCTCCACGAACGCGAACGACCCGCGGACCCGCGTGATGCGGCTCTCGAGCTCGAGCACGTCGCCGGGACGGACCTGGGTGCGGAACTTGGCGTCCTTGATCGCGGCGAAGAAGCCGAGCTTGCCGCGGTTCTCGGGCAGGGACAGCATGGCGACGGCCGCCACCTGGGCGAGCGCCTCGACGATCAGCACGCCGGGGAGCACGTGGTACTGCGGGAAGTGCCCGCAGAAGACGGGGCTCATGCCGCTCACGCACAGGCGGCCGCGCGCCCAGGAGCCCTCCTCGCCGTCGGTGATGCGGTCGACGAGCGCGAAGGGGTAGCGATGCGGGAGGATCTGGGCGATCTGGTTGGAATCAAGCTGCAACGACATATCGGTCACCTACCCGTTCCACTTCTTGAAAAGCACGCACGCGTTGTGCCCGCCGAATCCGAGCGAGTTGGACAGCGCGTACCCGACCTCGACCTCGCGGCCCTCGTTGGGCACGTAGTCGAGGTCGCACTCGGGGTCGGATTCCACGTAGCCGATCGTGGGCGGCAGGAAGGAGTCGTGCAGGGACAGCGCGGTGAAGATCGCCTCCACGGCGCCGGCGGCACCCAGTATGTGGCCGGTCATGGACTTGGTGGAGCTCACGGCCATCTTGTATGCATGATCGCCGAACACGGTCTTGATCGCCGCGGTCTCGCCCTTGTCGTTGAGCGGGGTGGAGGTGCCGTGCGCGTTGATGTAGCCGACCTCCTCGGGCGCCACGCCGCCGGCGTCGGCCAGCGCCTGGGCCATGGCGCGGGCGCCGCCCTCGCCGTTGGGGGCCGGGGCGGTGATGTGGTACGCATCGCAGGTCACGCCGTAGCCGACGACCTCGGCGATGATGTTCGCGCCGCGGGCCTGCGCATGCTCGAGCTCCTCGAGCACGAGCATGCCGGCGCCCTCGCCCATCACGAATCCGCTGCGGCGGGCGTCGAAGGGCACGGAGGCCGCCGCGGGGTCGTCGCCCACGTGCAGGGCGCGCATGGTGGTGAAGCCGCCGATGGACAGCGGGGTGATCGCCGCCTCGGTGCCGCCGGTCAGCATGATGTCAGCGTACCCGTCGCGGATGTGGCGGAACGCGTCGCCCACGGCGTTGGAGCCGCCGGCGCACGCGGTGACCGGGCAGGTGCACATGCCCTTGAAGCCGAACTCGATGGCGACCTCGCCGGCGGCCATGTTGGAGATGCCCATGGGGATGTAGAACGGCGAGCAGCGGTCGAACCCGCGCTTCAGGCAGTTGGTCTGCTGGGTCTCGGTCTCGCGCACGCCGCCGATGCCGGAGGACACGATCACGCCGGCGCGGGTGAGGTCCTCGGCGTCGAGGTCCAGGCCCGACTGCGCGACGGCCTCGCGGGCAGAGACGATGGCGAGCTGGGTGAAGCGGGACTTGTGCTTGGCCTCGGGAGCGGTGAAGTGCTCCTTGGGGTCGAAGCCCTTGACCTCGGCCGCGAGGTGGACCTTCTGGCCGCTCGCGTCGAACTGCGTGATGGGCGCGATACCGAGCTTGCCGGCGCGCGCGGCGTCCCAGCTCTCGGCCGCGGTGTTGCCGATGGGCGTCACGGCGCCGAGGCCCGTGATGACAACCCTGCGTTTGGACATGGGAGGCTCCTTTCGAGGAAGGTTTGAGGGGTTTGGGAAAAAAGGGACAGGCACTTTTTTCTCGGTGGGAAAAAAGTGACAGGCACTTTTTTCCCAGGCATCAACCAGGTGTCCGCGTAGCGGCGGCACATTACGAGCGGGCGCTCCAGGTGCTCCAGATTGCCGCGAAGCGAGGAGGCATAGCCCTTAGAGCCATGCCGACGAAGCTGAACGGCAAGGTGACGTGCCTGGAGCGACCGGCTACATCGCCATGCCGCCGTCGACGGCGAGCACCTGCCCGGTGATGTAGGAGGCGTCGTCGGACACCAGGAAGGCCACGGCGCGCGCCACGTCCTCGGGCGAACCGGGGCGGGCGGCCGGGATCATGGAGCACATGGCCTGCTGGGCGGCCTCGGGCATGGCGGCGGTCATGTCGGTCTCGATGTAGCCGGGGGCGACCGCGTTCACGCGGATGCCCGCGGCGGCGACCTCGCGGGCGACCGACTTGCTCATGCCGATGAGGCCGGCCTTGCTCGCGGCGTAGTTGGCCTGGCCCGCGTTGCCCATGATGCCCACGACGCTCGCCATGTTCACGATGGCGCCGCTCTTGGCGCGCATCATCGGGCGGAGCACGGCCTTCGTCATGAGGAACGCGCCCTTGAGGTTGGTGGCGATGACCGCGTCGAAGTCCTCCTCGCTCATGCGGGCGGCGAGCTTGTCGCGCGTGATGCCCGCGTTGTTGACGAGGATGTCGACCCCGCCGAACGCGGATTTGGCGGTGTCCACGAGCTCCTTGGCGGCGTCGGCGGAGGTCACGTCGCCCTGGACGGCGCGCGCCTGGGCCCCGGCGGCCTCGAGCTCGGACAGGGTCTCGTCGGCAGCGGCCTTGTTGCCCGCGTAGGAGAACACGACGTTGGCGCCGCGGCGGGCGAGCTCGAGGCAGATGGCGCGGCCGATGCCGCGGCTGCCGCCGGTGACGATGGCGGTCTTTCCGGTCAGATCCATGGGTACTTCCTCCTTGAGGTGGCGAAACGGAAGGATGCGGCGGGGCGGGACCCGTCGGCGAGGGTCCGCGCGCGGCGGACGGGCGCCCGGCCCGGACCGGCCCCGGCGCCTACTCGGCGATCAGCGCGGCCAGGTCGCCGGCGGTCTCCACCGGGGTGCACGCGAGCTCCTTGGCGGTCTTGCGCACCAGACCGGACAGCACCTTGCCGGGACCGACCTCGATCACGCGGTCGACGCCCAGCTCCGCCAGGCGGCGGATGGTGTCCTCCATGCGCACGGACGACTGCACCTGGCGCTCCAGCAGCGCCGGGATGGTGTCGTCCGCACCCATCTCGCGGCCGAGGGTGTTGAACAGGACGGGCACGCGCATCTCCCCCAGCTCGAGGCCGGAGAGGCGCTCGCGCAGGGCGTCGCCGGCCGGCTTGAGCAGCGAGGTGTGGAACGGGCCGCTCACCTTGAGCGGGATGCACCGGCGGGCGCCGGCCTCCTTGGCGGCGGCAGCGGCGGCCTCGACCGGCTCGCGGTCGCCCGCGATCACGATCTGGCCAGGGCAGTTGTAGTTGGAGACCTCGACGGTCAGGCCGTCGGCGGCGTCCGCGGCGGCAGCGGCCACGACGGACTCGACGGCCTCGCGGTCCAGCCCCAGGATCGAGATCATGGCGGTATCGCGCCCGGCGGCGGCGCTCGCCATGGCGGCACCGCGGAAGGCCGCGAGCCTCACGGCCTCGACCGGCTCGAACACGCCCGCGGCGGCCAGGGCGGAGTACTCGCCCAGCGACAGGCCGGCGGCGTAGTCGGGCTCGATGCCGTGCTCGCGCAGGACCGCCGTCACGCCGCAGGCGAAGGCGACCATGCAGGGTTGGGTGTACTCGGTGAGGCTCAGCGTCTCGTCGGGGCCCTCGAACATGAGGGTCTTGAGGTCGAAGTCGACGGCGGCGTCCGCGGCGTCGATCACGGCGGCGAACGCGGGGTATGCCTCGTAGAGGTCGCGGCCCATGCCCGCGTGCTGCGAGCCCTGGCCGGCGTACAGGAATGCGGTGGTCATCGCGCCTACGCCTCCAAACCGTCGATCACGGACGCGCAGCCGGCCATCATGTCCTCGAAGATGGCGCGGACCGGGCGCACCTCGTGCACCATGCCGGCCACCTGGCCGCACATGAAGCTGCCGGCGTCCACGTCGCCGTCGAGCACGGCGCGGCGCAGGGAGCCGAGCGTGAGGGCCTCGAGCTCGTCGCGCTTGGTGTTCTGCTGCTCGAGCTCCAGGTACTTCTTGGTCATCTTGTTCTTGAGGCAGCGCACGGGGGCACCCGCGGGGCGGCCGGTCACGACGGTGTCGTTCACGCCGGCCTTGACGACCTTCTCCTTGTAGTTGGCGTGGATGGGGCACTCCTCGCTCGCGAGCAGGCAGGTGCCCACCTGCACGCCGCAGGCGCCCAGGGCGAAGGCGGCCGCCATCCCGCGGCCGTCGGCGATGCCGCCGGCGGCGATCACAGGCAGGTCGACCGCGTCGACCACGGCCGGGACGAGCGCCATCGTGGTGGCCTCGCCCACATGGCCGCCGGACTCGGTGCCCTCGGCGATGATGCCATCGATGTCCAGGCGCGCGAGGCGCTTGGCGAGGATCGGGGCGGCGACCACCGGGAAGATGCGGATGCCGGCCTCCTTCCATGCGGACACGTACTTGGCGGGGTTGCCGGCGCCCGTGGTGACGACCTTCACGCCCTCCTCGACGACCACGCGCGCGCAGTCGTCGATGTGCGGGTTCATGAGCATGAGGTTCACGCCGAACGGATTGTCCGTGTTCGCCTTGGCGATGCGGATCTGCTCGCGCAGGCTCTCGCCGTCCAGGCCGCCGCCGGCCACGAGGCCGAGCGCGCCGGCGTTGGAGCACGCCGCGGCGAAGGCGCCCGTGGCGATGTTGGCCATGCCGCCCTGGATGATGGGGAACTCGGTCCCCAGGATCTCGTTGAGCTTCTTCATATCTCTTCCTTTCGGTTCGTTCACGATCGAGGAGCGCGCCGTCGCGGGAAAATAGGGACAGGCACTTTTTTCCCGCGGCAGGCCGTCGGAGACAGGCCCTCGGAGGCGCCGGGAAAATAGTGCCTGTCCCTAATTTCCCGCAGGGCCTAGGCGAGCTCCGCCAGGGCGCCCGCCCAGGTGAGGCCCGCACCGAAGCCGGCCAGCAGCACGCGGTCCCCGGACCCCAGCTCGCCGGCCCGCACGAGCTCGTCGAGCAGGATCGGCACGCTACCTGCGGAGGTGTTGCCGGTGTGGTCGATGTTGCCCTCGCACTTGGCGGGGTCCAGTCCGAGCTTCCTCACCGCGAAGTCGACGATGCGCTTGTTCGCCTGATGGAACACGAACCGGTCGACCTCGTCGGCGCGCATGCCCGCGGCCTCGAGCACCTGCGTGGTGGCCAGCGGCATCACGTCCGTGGCGAAACGGAACACCGCGCGCCCGTCCATGTGCAGGTACGAGGGCTCCTCGCAGCCCACGCCGGGGGCGTACAGCGACGCGTCGTCACCGCGCGAGCCCCAGACCGCGTGCAGGCACGGGTAGCCCTCGCGGCACTCGAGCACCGCGGCGCCCGCGCCGTCGCCGAACAGCACGCAGGTCGTGCGATCGGAGAAGTCCATGACGCGCGAGAGGGTGTCGGCGCCCACCACGAGCGCATAGGGGCGCTTGGCCCCGGGCAGCAGGCACTCGGCCACGTGCAGCCCGTAGACGAACCCCGCGCACGCCGCGTTGAGGTCCAGGCACAGGGTGTCCTCGGGCATCCCCAGGTCCGCCTGGAGCAGGCAGGCCGCGGAGGGGGTGCAGGTGTCCGCCGTGAAGGTGGCGACCAGGCAGACGCCCACCTGGGCGGGCTCGATGCCCGCGGCCTCGAGCGCCCGCGTCGCCGCATCGCGCACGAGGGTGCGGTGGCTCTCGCCGGCCTGCGCGTCGCAGTAGCGGCGCGAGCGGATGCCGGTGCGCGAGGAGATCCACTCGTCCGAGGTCTCCACGATCTTGGCCATGTCGTCGTTGGTGACCACGCGCCCGGGCAGCGCCGAGCCGGTCCCGACGATCTTCACTCCACTCATACGCGCCCCCGCTTCACCGCGTTCGCGCCCATGGCGCGGAACTTCCGATACCGGTCCTCGAGCAGCGCGGAGCGGCTCATCTTCTCCAGCTCGGCGAGCTCGTGGGTGATCGCGGTGTCGAGCACCTGGTAGAGGGCCGCCGGGTTCTCGTCTGCACCGCCGGCGGGCTCCGGGACGATCCCGTCGACGACGCCGAGCTCGAGCAGGTCGTCGGCCGTGAGCTTCATGACCTCGCAGGCCTCGTCGGCGCGGCTCGCGTCCTTCCACAGGATGCTCGCGAACCCCTCGGGGGACAGCACCGAGTACACCGCGTTCTCGAGCATGAGGACGCGGTTGCCCACGGCGAGCGCGAGCGCGCCGCCGCTGCCGCCCTCGCCCGTGATGACGGACACCACCGGGACGGTGAGCGAGCTCATGAGCTCGATGGAGCGCGCGATGGCCTCGCCCTGCCCGTGCGCCTCGGCCTCGAGGCCGGGGTAGGCGCCGGAGGTGTCCACGAAGGTGATGATGGGCCGGCCGAACTTCTCGGCCGCGCGCATGATGCGCTGGGCCTTACGGTAGCCCTCAGGGCTCGCCATGCCGAAGTTGCAGGCGATGCGCTCCTCGATCGTGGAGCCCTTGCGGTTGCCGATCACCGTGACGGGCCGGCCGTGGAACCGGGCGATGCCGCCCATGATGCTCGGGTCGTCGGTCTGGGACCGGTCGCCGCGTTGCTCGAAGAAGTCGCCGAACAGCGCGTGCACGAACTCCGCGACGCCCGGGCGCCCCGGCTTGCGCGCCAGGGCCACGCGCTGGGCCGCGGTGAGCACGTCGGTCGCCGCCATGACGTCCGCGGAGCGCGGGGCGTCGGCGTCACCGGCCCCGTCGGTCGCCGTCATGCCGGCCGCCGCGGCGACGCGGGCGGCGCGCTCGGCGCGCGACTCGTCGGTCTTGCTATCGGTCACGGTTCACACCTCCCTTTCCATGGAGCGCGAGGACGCGGATGAGCATGGAGCGCATGCGGGCGCGCGGCACCACCGCGTCGAGGAACCCGTGCTCGAGCTGGAACTCGGCGCTCTGGAAGCCCTCGGGCAGCTTCTCGCCGATAGTCTGCTCGATCACGCGCGGGCCGGCGAAGCCGATCAGCGCGCCCGGCTCGGCGAGCATGATGTCGCCCAGGCTGGCGAAGCTCGCGGTCACGCCGCCCGTGGTGGGATGGGTGAGCACGGAGATGTAGAGGCCGCCCTTGTCGGAGAAGCGGCGGATGGCCGCGGAGGTCTTGGCCATCTGCATGAGGGAGACGATGCCCTCCTGCATGCGCGCGCCGCCGGAGGCGGAGAAGACGATCAGCGGCAGATGCGAGCGGGAGGCGCGCTCGATGAGGCGCGCCAGGCGCTCGCCCACCACCGCGCCCATGCTCGCCATGAGGAAGCGGGTGTCCATGGCGGCGATCGCCACGCGCACCCCGCCGATCTTGGCGAGGCCCGTGACGATGGCATCGCCCTGGCGCGTCTTGGCGTGCAGGCCGGCGAGCTTCTCGGGGTAGCCCGGGAAGTCGAGCGGGTCGGTCGAGACGAGCGAGGCGTCGAGCTCGCGGAACTGGCCGTCGTCGACGATCATCTTGATGCGCTCGCGCGCGGGCAGCGGGAAGTGGTGCCCGCAGTAGGGGCACACGCTCTGGTTGCCGGCGAGCTCGTCGTCGGACAGGGCGCGGCCGCACGCGGGGCAGACGCGGGCCTCGACCTCGGGGGCCGTCCCCTGCTCGCGCATCTTCTTGAGCGCCAGCAGCTTGTTGCGGCGCTGCGCTAGGATTCCGGCCATGCGTTAGGCCTCCTCGGGGGTGGTGCTCCACGCCAGGAGCGTATCCAGGTTCCCGTCGATGAACGAGGTGTCGTACGCGGCGCGGATGAACTGCGGGTGGAACATGATCTGATGCAGCACGTCGATATTGGTGGACGGCCCGTCGATCACGAACTCCTCGAGGCAGCGGCGCATGCGGCGGATGGCCTCGAGGCGCGTGGGCGCCCACACGATGAGCTTGGCTGCCAGCGAGTCGTAGTAGGGCGGCAGCTCGCAGCCGGCGTACAGCCCGGTGTCGACGCGCACGCCGTAGCCGCCGGGCAGGTGGACGAAGTCGACGAGGCCGGGCGAGGGCATGAAGCCGTGCGCGGGGTCCTCGGCGTTGATGCGGCACTCGATGGCGTGGCCGCGCAGGTTGATGTCGTCCTGGGTGAAGGAGAGCGTGAGGCCGCTCGCCACGCGGATCTGCTCGCGCACCAGGTCGATGCCGGTCACGCACTCGGTGATGGGGTGCTCGACCTGGATGCGGGTGTTCATCTCGATGAAGTAGAACTCGCCGGAGGGGTCGAGCACGAACTCGATGGTGCCGGCGTTCTGGTAGCCCGCGGCGCGCGCGGCGGCGACCGCGGCGGCCCCCATGCGCTCGCGCAGCTCGGGCGTGAGCACGCGGGCCGGGGTCTCCTCGATCATCTTCTGGCCGCGGCGCTGGATGGAGCAGTCGCGCTCGCCCAGCTGGACCACGTTGCCCTGGGAGTCCGCCATGATCTGGAACTCGATGTGGTGCGGGTTCAGGACGAGCTTCTCGAGGTACATCTCGTCGTCGTTGAAGCAGGCGCGGGCCTCGGCGCGGGCCTCCTCGAAGAGGTCGTCGAACTGCGCGGGGTCGAAGACCTTGCGCATGCCGCGCCCGCCGCCGCCGGCGGCCGCCTTGATGAGGACCGGGTAGCCGATCTCGTCGGCGATGCGGTGCGCCTCGGCGACGTCGGCCACCGAGCCGTCGGATCCCGGGACCACCGGGACGCCGGCGGACTTCATGAGCTCGCGCGCGGCGGCCTTGTTGCCCATGGTGGAGATCACCTGGGCGGAGGGCCCGATGAAGGCGATGCCCTCGTCGGCGCAGCGCTGGGCGAAGTCCGCGTTCTCGGACAGGAAGCCGTAGCCGGGGTGGATGGCGTCGCAGTGCGCCGCCTTGGCCACGGTGAGGATCGCGTTCACATCGAGGTAACTCTTGGCCGACGGCGCCGGACCGATGCAGTAGGCGTGCTCGGCGAGCTGCACGTGCAGCGCCTCGCGGTCGGCCTCGGAGTAGACCACCACCGGCTCGATATCCAGCTCGCGGCAGGCGCGGAACACGCGCACGGCGATCTCGCCGCGGTTGGCAATGAGGATACGCTTGAACATGGTGCCCACGCTTCCCTTTAGGCCTCGCGGTAGCTGATCAGCGGGGCGCCGAAGGAGACGAGCTCGCCGTCGGTCGCGAGGACCTGCTCGATCACGCAGTCGCAGGGGGCGGTGACCTCGCTCATCATCTTCATGGCCTCGAGCAGACAGACGGTGTCGCCCTTCTTGACGCGGTCGCCGGGCTGGACGTAGGGGTCCTTGTCAGGCGAGGGGGCGACGTAGAAGGTGCCCACGAGCGGGGCGGTGATGCACGGGGCATCGGGCTGCGCGGCCTCGGGGGCGGGCTCGGCCGCCGCAGCGGGAGCGGGGGCCGCGGCGGGCTGGGCTGCAGGGGCGGCCGGGGCAGCGGGGGCGACGGGCGCAGCGGGGGCGACCGGGCCGGCGGGGGCCGCGCCGGGCTTCTCGAGCTCGAGCGTGGTGTCGCCGATGGTGAGGCGCAGGCGGGCGATGCCGCTCGCGTCGAAGCGACCCATGAGGTCGATGATGTCCTGATTCTTCATGGCCATGACCATGAACCTCCTTTGCCGAGACGCGATACGGGGCCGGCCCGGTCGAGCTGGGCCGGCCCCGTATTCACCTACAACGGAAGCGGGCAGGACGCGACGCCCTGCCCGATGCTCATGCGGCTCTACTCAGCCTTGCTCTCCAGGTAGTCGGCCAGGTCGCCCACGGTCTTGAACTGATCGAGCTCGGCGTCGTCGATCTCGCAGTCGAAGGCCTCCTCGAGGGCCATGACCAGCTCCATGGCGGCCAGGGAGTCGGCGCCCAGGTCCTCCTCGAGCTTGGCCTCGCGGGTGACCTTCTCAAGGTCGCAACCGACGGTCTCGGAGATGACCTCGCGCATCTTCTCGAAATCCATGACAGCTCCTTCCCGAGCGGACCGCATCGCCGCCGCCCGAATCCGAAACGCGCCCCTCGCGCGCCTCTTGCTTTCTGAAACTAGCTAAAGCATTTTAGTTAAATATTTTGAGATGTTAACGACGCAACATCTCTACGCAGGAACTGCACATTGTGACCCACCCCTGCCGCGCGGGGCAGGGCGGTCGAAGGGGTACCGGGTGGACGACGCAGGGTGAAACAATGGCGTGCATGGTCACCTTTGTCTCGCTGGCAGGCGTCCTCAGCGAAACATTCGCGTGCATGGTCACCTTTGTTTCACCGGATCGCTCGCAGCGAAACATTCGCGTGCATGCACGCCTTTGTTTCACTGACGATCCGCTTCAGCGAGACATCTGTGTGCATGCACGCCATTGTTTCACTGAATTGCTCGCAACGGCGGCGCAGCCCATCCGCGGCTCCACAGCTCACCGCCTCAACTAGAACGCGATATCGCCGCAGTCCACCCGCAGCGCGACTGAGATTCCGCCACAGCACGCCCGCAACCCGCGGTCCGCCCGCAGCCCATCCGCGGCGCCACAGCCCGCCCGCAGCCCGCCGGCGCCCTACTCGGTGCGCAGGGCGGTGACCGGGTCCTTCTTGGCCGCCATGCGGCTCGGCGCAAGACCCGCCACGAGCGACAGCGCGACCGAGATCAGCACGAGCACCGCGCCGGCCACCGGCGGCACCGCGGCGAGGTTCTCGACGCCCGCCACCTGCTCGATGATCATGTTGACCGGAATATCCAGCAGCACCGTCACCACGATGCCCAAGACGCCGGACACCAGGCCGATGATGAAGGTCTCCGCCGTGAAGATGCGGCTCACGTCGCGCTTGCTCGCGCCGATCGCGCGCAGGATGCCGATCTCCTTGGTCCGCTCGAGCACCGAGATGTAGGTGATGATGCCGATCATGATCGAGCTCACGACCAGCGAGATGCCCACGAACGCGATGAGGATGTAGGTCAGCGCGTTCACGATGTCGGTCACGCTCGACATGAGCGTGCCGACGATGTCCGTGTACTGGATCTCGGTCCCCTCGCCCGACGCCACCACGTCGTCGTTGTACTCCTCGATCAGCCCGTCGATGTACTCCTTGGCCTCGAAGTCCACGGGGTAGATGTTGATCGCGTACGGGTCGTCCATGCTCGCCACGCCGAGGGTCTCGAGGTTGCCGTCGTAGGTGGCGTTATCTGTCTGCTCGGCCATCTGCTCGGAGAACGCGGCGGCGATGTCCTCGTCGCTCATGCCCTCCTCGCGCATGCCGTCGATGTACCCCTGGATCTGGCTCGCCTGGGCGGACGACATCTGTCCGATCATCGCCTCGATGTCCTCCATGGTGAGGTCGGGCGTCGCCGTGTCGGAGAACGGGAGGCCGGTGAAGATGTCCGTGCCGGGATCCGCCTCCTGCGCGGCCACCGCGGCGCTCGCGTTCACCTCGCCCACGAGATGCTCCATGAGCTCGGGGGTGTAGAGCACCGCGCCCCAGTTGCTCCCCGAGTCGTTCTCCTCGGACGGCCGCACGATCCCGACGACCTCGACCTCCTCGGCGGCGTTCACCGCGTCGGTCATGAACGCGTCGTCCTCGGACATGTCGGCCCAGGTCCCGTCCGCCTGCTCGGCGTACTTGGAGCTCTCGGGCAGCAGCTTGAAGGTGAGGCTCATCAGGTCGTCGTAGGTGTACGAGGTCTGCTCCGCGCTCTCCACCTCCTTGCCGGCGATGACCTTGCTCATCATGCCGCGCAGCTCGCTTTGGTCGAGGAGCCCCAGCGCGTAGAGGGTGTAATCCGAGATACGGTCGTTGCGGTCGACGTAGATCACGACCTCGTTCCACTCCTCGGGCAGCCGGCCGGCGACGACGTCGTAATCGCGCTCCCACAGCTCCCGGTTGGGCAGCAGCGCGGTCCAGACGTCGTAGCTCGAGCCGCCCGTCGCGGACATGGAGCTCATCATCTCGGACTGCGTGGCGCCGGAGGTCGAGATGCCCAGCGCATCGAGGACCGTCGCGGGGTTCACCTGCACCGCCCCGTCCGTGGTGTCGGACTTGTAGACGTTCAGCGGGGTGTCGTAGGTATACTGGATGGAGGTGACGTAGCTGTCGATGTCCCCGGGGTTGGAGTCCAGCCACTCCTTGACGGCCACCATGTCGTTCTCGTTGGCGCCGGCCGAGAGGCTCGTCACCATATCCGTCACGAGGTCCTTGGACTCCACCTCGCCCGAGGTGTTCTCCTGCGCGCTCTCGCTCGCCGTACCCATCATCGAGGTCATCATGCTCGCCAGGTCGATCGAGGTCTGCCGGATGGTCAGCGGGTAGCTGCCCATCGTGTCCTCTTCCGTCTGGGCGATGTAGTTCTGCGTGCCGTCGGAGAGCGAGAGGATCAGCGCGATGCCGATGATGCCGATGGACCCGGCGAACGCGGTGAGGAAGGTGCGGCCTTTCTTGGTCATGAGGTTGGTGAACGACAGGGCGATGGCGCTCGCGTAGCTCATCCCGCGCTTGCCCTTGCGCGCGTCGGCCACGGCGTGGTCCTGGATCTGCTGCTCGGTGAGGCGCTCGCGGTCCGGGTCGACCGGGCGCGTGTCGTCGGTGAGCAGGCCGTCCTTGATGCGGACGATGCGGTCGGAGTACTCCTCGGCGAGCTGGGGGTTGTGGGTGACCATGATGACCAGCCGGTCGCGTGAGAGCTGCTTCAAGATCTCCATGACCTCGACGGAGGTGTCCGTGTCGAGCGCGCCGGTCGGCTCGTCGGCGAGGATGATCTCCGGGTCGTTGACGATGGCGCGGGCGATGGCGACGCGCTGCATCTGGCCGCCGGAGAGCTGGTTGGGGCGCTTGTGCATGTGCTCGGCCAGGCCGACCTGGGTGAGCGCGCGCTCGGCGCGCTGGCGGCGCTCGGACTTGGAGACGCCCGAGAGCAGCAGGGCCATCTCGACGTTGGCGATGACGCTCTGGTGCGGGATGAGGTTGTAGCTTTGGAAGACGAATCCGACCGAGTGGTTGCGGTAGGTGTCCCAGTCGCGGTCAAGGTAGCTCTTGGTCGAGCGCCCGTTGATGACCAGGTCCCCGCGGGTGTACTGGTCCAGTCCGCCGATGATGTTGAGCAGCGTGGTCTTGCCGCAGCCGGACTGGCCGAGGATGCTCACGAACTCCTGGTCGCGGAAGGTCACGGAGATGCCCTTGAGGGCGCGGACGACGGAGTCGCCGGCGGGGTAGTCCTTGGTGATGCCTTTGAGTTCGAGCACGTGAACCTCTTCTAGCCGCATGGGTGCGCATCGGGCGGGTGGGCGGCTGCGCCCCGTCGATGCGAGGGGTCGGTCGCCGGCCGCCGGCGCGGTCGATTCGAATGGGTTTATCCTACCCGCTCGAGCGTGCGCAAGTCATATTTCCTTGTCCGGGCGGGGTGTTTGTCGAAGGGCGGGGCTGTGGCGGAGCCGCGGCGGCGCGTCGCCTGCGCGCCCCGGGAAGGCACCCGCCTGCCCCGGGAACGCCTAGATTGGCTGATACGGCCTGTTTTGTGCTCTCCCGGGGCAGGTGCCCCGCTTCCCGGGGCACGACCGCAGCCTCCCAGGACAGGCGCCCCATACGAAAACGGGGCCGCACGGCTCCGCCCTCTTTATGCCACGGCGCTGGCGCGCCAGCGGTAGTACCCGCTCAAAGAGACGCCGAGCGCCTCGCAGGCGACGCTCACGACCAGGTCGGGGTCCTTCTGCCGAAGCTCCTCGATCAGCTCGAAGCGCCGCGTCTTGCGCACGCCGCCCCGGTCGAGGGCCCCGCTCAGGGCGACGACGCCCCGAAGCACCTCGATCTCGCTGGTGAGCGCCCTGATCTGCTGATGCAGGTCGCGCTGCTCGGCCGCGGTGACGGCCGCGCGCTCCTGGGCGCCCTCGCCGTCCGTCCGCGCCTGGCTCCAGCGCGAGATCGCCCCTTCGATGCGCTTGCGACCCAGCACCTGCGGGTCGAGCCCGGCGGAGCGGAAGATCTCCGTGGGAGACTCCCTTGCGTAGTACCGGCGCATGCACTCGTTCCTGAACGAGCGGGCGTACTTGATCGTATCGCCCTCGATCGACGCGACCGCTGGCAACGACAGCAGGTACGCGCGTTCCTCTTCCGTAAACGGACGTCTGGCCATCGATCCCTCCCCCTGAGATTCCGGCCGTTTCCGCATCCCCGATCGAACTGCCTGGGACCGTCTGTCCCGGCGCGGGCTCCCCTAGCCCGCGAAGCATCGTCCTTCCCGGGGACCCGATGCCTTGATATGAAAGACGGCCGGGGCACCGCGCTCCGCGATGCCCCGGCCGCTTACGTCACATCCGCGTTAGCGGTTGGTGCGACGGCGCAGGACCACACCGCCGGCCACGAGGGCCATGGCGGCCAGGCCGAGGCCGATGACCGCGACATTGGACATGTCGCCGGTCTTCGGCATGGCGTCGTTCGGCTCCTCGGGAGCCGGCTCGGCGGGCTTCACGTAGGTATTGGTGAAGCTCGGGAGCTTGCCGTCGTTGCCGTAGCTGACGGAGGCCGACGTCGAACCGTCGCCGTTATCCGTGACCGTGACCGTGGCGGTATACACCGTCTCGTCGTAGGTCACGTTGTCCTTCTGGATGCCGTCGGTCGACGGGTCGTCGTCCTCAGGCAGCTTCTCGGACACTGTGTAGGTGTACTCTCCGGCCTCGGCGTACATCACCGGGTCATCGAAGACAACCGAACCGTCGGCGGCGTTGGTCGCGGTCTGCAGGACGTTGCCGTCCGCATCCTTGAGCTCGAAGGTGAACTCACCGTCAGCGAGCTCGCGACCGTCAAGCTTCTTGCTGGCGCCGAAGACGATGGAGCCGGGGTTGACGATCTCGTAACCGTTCTCGAAGGTGATGCTCTCCACCTCGTTGCCATCGGCATCGGTGATCTTCCATGCGACGGACAGGGTGCCGTCCTGGTTGTCGGTGACCGTAGCCAGAGCGTTGTACACGCTGCCATCGTAGGTGACACCGCCCAGGCCGCCGTTGACCTCGGTGATCACGAACAGGTACTCACCGGGCTGGGTAAAGGTGACCTCCGGGAAGTTCACGCTGCCGTCGGCGGCATTGCTCGCGGTGAAGACGATGCCCTTCGGATCGGCGACACCGGGAGCGCTGGCACCACGCAGCATGAAGGTGAACTCGCCCTCATTGAGGTTGCGACCGGTGAGCGACTTCTTGATCGAGACGCCACCGTGGGTCGGATCGGTCGGAGTCGACGGGACCGGATCGGTGCCGTAGGTGTTGGTGAAGGTGAAGTCGCCGGCGACCGCGCCCTCATCGGAGGTCTTGGCGACAGAGATCGTTCCGTCGCCGTTGTCGGTCACGGTGACCGTAACGGTCTTGGTGCCGGTGTCGTTGGTGATGCCGGCATAGTCGCCGGACTCGGCAACGGTGTAGGTGAAGGTCTTCTGGCGCTGAGCGCTCTGAGCATCGACGCCCTCGGTGTCATCGGTGGGCTCGCCGCCGAAGACGTTCTCCATCGTGTACACGATGGTTCCGAAGCTGACGTTGCCCTGGGCATCGTTCTTGACGCTGGCGGCTTCGGGCATCGGAGCGCCCTCGGACCCGGTCAGCGTGAAGGTGAACGCGCCCTCGATATCGGCGAGGCTCGGCCCCTCAAGCGTGTTGTCATCAAGAGCGATGACCTTGTTGCCGCTGAGCGCGACCTCCGCCTTGGCGTCCGCACCGTAGGTGTTGGTGAACGCGAGCGCGGCGTCGTCATTGACCGTGGCGGTCAGGCTGCCCTTGCCGTCGTCGACCACGTTGACGGTGACGTGGAAGCTGTCGTTCACCGCGGTGACGCCCTTATCGTTCTGAGCGGTGTCCTCGGAGACGGTGTAGGCAAACTCGTAGGTGACGGTGCCGTCATCGTTGCGATGGATCTGGGCGATACCGTTCGCGACAGCCTCGTTCAGCGATTGGGTGGTGTACTCGATCGGGCTGAACGTCACCGTACCGGCCTGACCGTCGGCAGCCGCGCCGTTGGAACCCGTGGCGACCTCGTTGCCCTTGACATCGGTCACGATGAAGTCGAACTCATCCGCAACCATGTCGCGACCGGTCAGGGTCTTGGTGGCATCGAAGCGCACATCGCTCTCGCCGCCGACCGTGGTCGAACCGGCGTCATAGGAGTTGTTGAAGGTCAGGGTGACAGGCTGGACGTCGAGGGTCTGCGCAGCGGAGGCCGTGTAGGTCGCGACGAGCAGGCCGTCGACACGCGTCTCCACGGTCAGCGTACCGGATCCGCTGTCGGACACGGAGATGACAACGTTGTAAACGTGATCGTCGTTCTTGTAGCCCTCGGCACCGCCCTTGGTCTCAGCAACCGTGAACTCGAAGTCCTTACCGGCGTCGTCCTTGGTGAAGGTCATGTCGGTGACAACCGGGAGCGTCTCAGTCGCGGTGTTGCCGACGAGCTGTGCGGCGGTGGACTGAACCACCTTCGCGTCGCCGAGCTTCTCCAGAGCGTTCTCGTTCTCCGGGTCGACCGTGAACTCGAACTGGCCGGCAGCGATGTCATGACCCGTCAGGTTCTTCTGGATCTGCAGGCCGCCGAGCGCGTCGTAGTTGACCTCACCGGAGTTGTAGATGTTGGTGAAGACGCCGTTCTCGATGTTCGTGACGGCAGCGGTGAGACCGCCGTGCAGGTTGTCGGAAACCTGAACGGTAACCTCTGCGGTATGGGAGTCATAGGTGATACCGGCGTTGTCACCGGTGACCTCCGTCACCGTGTAGGTGTAGACACCGATCTGGTCATAGGTAATCGTGCCGAATCCGAAGTCCGCGAAATCGTTGCCGTTCTCATCGGTATCGGTCTTGGCGTCCACGGTGACCTGGGTCTCCGCGGGCATGTACTTCGAAGAGGCCTCATCGGCGGCAGCGATCTCGAAGGTGAACGCATCGCCGTCCCAGGCCTTCCCCTGGAGCACCTTCCTCAGCTGGATGCTGCCCTGCCCCTCATCGGGAAGATCGGTGGAACCGCTGGGCTCATAGGTGTTGGTGAAGTTGAGGGCCTCGGAAGAGTTGCCATCCTGATCGTCGATCGAGGTGATCTCAGCGTTCAGGACACCCTCGCCGGCATCGGTGACCTCGACGTTCACGGTGTAGACCGTCGTATCGTAGGTCACGCCTTCGGTATCGGTATCAGCAGCGGGCTGCACCTCGGACACGGTGAAGGTGTACGTGCCCGGAAGGGTGAAGGTGATGTTCCCGAACGAGTCGCTGTAGGCGGCGTTCTGGTCCTCAGCGTTCTCATCATACGCGATGACCAAGCCGCTGGCGTTCTCCGGCAGCGTCACGCCGCCCGGATTGTTCTCGCTCTGCTCGAGCTTGAAGGTGAAGGAATCACCCTCCTGCCAAGCGCGGCCATCGATTTCCTTGGAAACCGTGAGGTCCTTGACGCCCTCGGCGTCGCCGGGCAGGTCGCCCGTGGCCTTGTAGCTGTTGACGATCGTCGGGTTGTTTCCGTTCGTCTCGTCGAACGCGGCATCAAGCTGCCCGTCATTGCCGTCATCGGTCACATGGATCGTGATGGTCTTCGGGCTGTTGTCGTACGTCCAGCTGGTGTTCTCCGGCGCCTGGGTGGTCTCGGTCACCGTGAAGGTGTAGTCACCCACGGCGGTGAAGGTCAGGTCACCGAAATCGACGGTCTCGGAGTCCTCCTTACCGGTCAGGCCGGTGGTGGACTTGGTGATGGAGTTGTTCTCACCGAGACCCTGGACGTTCCCGGCGTTATCAGACGTGAGCTGGAGGGTGAAGTCGAACTCGGAGACCGCGGCAGCACCGGTGACATCCTTGGTCACCTGCAGATCGGCCTCATCATCACCGACGGTCACGCCGTTCGGGACGTACGCGTTGGTGAACAGCGGGTCGTTGCCGTCCGCGCTCGCGACAAGGGCTCCCTCGTTGTTATCGGTGACCGTCACGACGATCTGGCGAGTGTTGTCGTCGTAGGTCCAGCCGGAGGCCGTCGTCGTGTTGTCCTCGCTCACATCGAAGACATAGGTACCGGGCTCCTTGAAGGTGACCGTACCGAAATCGGCAGCCTTGGTGTCGCCGGCAGCGAAGTCCTCGGAGATGGTGGCGGTCAGCTTGCCGTCAACCAAGCCATCGATATCAGTCGCAGTACCCTTGGAATCATCTGTGTTGAAGGCGGCCGTGAAGATGAAGTCCTCGCTGTTGGGAGCGCCCGTCACGGTCTTCTGCACGCCGATGCCGGACTCGGCATCCTTCACAAGCGTCGCCGGGGTGTACGTGTACGTGTTCACGAACGCAGCGGTGGGATAGGTCGCAGCGTCACCGCGGTCAAAATCAGCGCTCTTGTACTCAGTCGAGCTATCGCCCTTGGTCACCGTGGTGACCGTGCTCAGCGTACCGTCGCCATCATCGGAGACCGCGATCTCGACAGTCACCGGCTGCGCGTCATAGGTGTAGCCCTTGGCGCCGCCATTGACCTCGCTCACGACGAAGCTGAAGGTCTGACCGGCGTCATCCTGGTCGAAGGTCAGGCCGGCGATGCCGCGCCACAGGGCGGCAACACCGTTTGCAGCACCGTAGCGGTTGGCGAGCGTCGTGGTGGCCTCAGCAAGTTTGTCGGCAGAAGCCGTGTCACCATCAGGCGCGGTCACGGTGAAGTTGAACTGGTTCGCCTCAAGCGCATGACCGTTCAGCGTCTTGCTGAAGATGACGCCACCGGCCTCGTTGTCGTAGTTCATCGAGGCTGCGTAGCGGTTCACAAAGGTTGCGGAGCCGGAGGTGGTAACCGGGTCAGCGATGACCAGCTGGCCGTTCTCGTCGGTCACTTCGAAAGCAACCTGATAGGTGTGTCCGTCATACGTCCACGCACCGTTGGGAGCGTCCTGGGTCTCCGTCACGTTGAAGGTGTAGGTACCCGGGCGCGTGAAGGTCAGGTTGTCGAAGAGGATGTTCGCAGACCCGTCCTTGGCGATGGCGGGCGAGGTCTTCACGTTGCCGTCCGCGTCGATGCCCGTCACCGAGCCGTTCGTGATGGCGTCACGCGTCTCGTTATTGGCGGCAACCATCGTGAACTCGAACTGGCCCTCGGCACCGGCCGCACCATCGAGCTGCTTGGTGATCTGCAGGCCGTCGGCCGCGCCCTCAGTGGTGACAGAGGAGGCGCGATAGCTGTTGGTGAACTTGAAGCCGTTCCCGGTTACCGTAGCGACAACATTACCGGAGCTCTGGTCCTGCGTCACGGCGATGCTCACGCGCTTGGCCGTGTTGTCATACGTCATGCCTTTCAGCGTAGAGGTACCGTCACCGTTGTCGGTGGCACCCTCGGGGATAACCTCGCGAACCTCGTACACGTAGGTCTTGCCGATGTCATCGATGCCGAACTGGATGTTGCCAAAGGTGATGCCACCCACACCGTTGTTGCCAACCTTGGTCTGCGCGGGCATGGGGGCACCCTGGGTCACAGCCGCGATAGTGAACTGGAAGTCGTTGATATCGAGCGTGGTCCCAGACGTGTGGTCCGTAAACGACTTGGTGCCGGTGATGTTGGCAGTAGCCACATCGTCGCCCAGGAAGTTGTTAGTGAAGGCGGCATTACGGTCGTCAATAGAGGGCCACAGGGCCTCATCCTGACCAGTAGAAGTGGAGTCATCGTTGAAGGTGCGGTACATCGACTCGATGGAAGCGGCCAGGTTGCCTTCACCGTTATCGGTCACATTAACAGTCACGCGATAGATGGCGCCGGAGTAGGTAAGACCGGACTCGGCCCCCTCGGTCTCCCGAATGAGATACACGTACTTCCCCACAGAGGAGTACTTGATCTCGCCGAAGCTGAACGTGACTTCCTCATTCTCCGTGTAGTTGGTCTGGTCCGTATTGGTCAGCGTCACGGAAGGTTCATCAGGCATCGGCGCGGGAGGAGTGGCGGCGCTCAGCGTGAAGGTGAAGCTCTCGCCATCCTTCCAGTCGCGGCCCGTCAGCACCTTGGTGCCGTGGAGGCTGCCGTCGGCGAGGCTCGTCGAGGTCACGTTGTAGGTGTTGGTGTATGCGACCTCGATCGTGTCGCTGGAAGCGATAGTGCCAGCGGCGACGGCTCCGTTCTCACTCACGGTACCTTCAACCGTGTTGGCTGCGGTGTAACCAGCCTCGGCATTCTCGGTCACCGTGAAGGCGGTGTCAGAGGGCAGACCCTTGATAACCACGCGCTCGTTGTTCTTAAGCGTGAGAGTACCGCCATCGGTAATCTGGCCGGTAGCAGCGGGCTCGGCGCCTTCGGTCACCTGCTGCGGATTACCGTCCACATCGACCGGCTGGCCCTGGGCGTTGTACTTGATGTAGTCGAAGTTACCCTGAATGTCCGCGGCACCGCCGTTGTTTGTGTTACCGAGATCGACCGTGTAGGTGAACTCCTTGTCGTTGTGCTCGGCACCCGTAGTACCCCAGTCGACCCTCTTGGCAATCTGCAGGTCGCCGGAAACCGGGTAGGCGATCTTGCCGTTGTTACCGAGGGTCACCACAACCTGGTCGCCGTTCCAGGCAGGGCTGATGGAATTGGTTGCAGTCCCCGTGGTGTTCTCATCCTTAGCCGCCTCAAACTCGGTGGCACGGGTCAGACGAGGAGAACCCTGCTCGATATAGTAGGTACCGTCATCAGCCGCCTTGACGTAGCTGTCGAGCTGGTTCTCAGCCGCTACGATGGAAACCCACTCGGTCTGCATCGTGTCATTGGCATAATACGTACGCTGATAATAGTAGGTGTTTCCGGGACGGTAATCACGTGCGGGATTGTCCGTGCTCTTACTCGTATAAAGCGGAGTATCCACGGTGAAGTAATAGAAGCTGTTGGTGGTCGCCGGGGTAAAGGACGCCGTAGTAGTGCCGACGTTGTTCCCGTCATAATCATTCGAGTAGAAGTAGACGTTACCAGTCTCCGCATCGGTATGAGACTCGATATAGCCACCGTCAATCTGCGATGCATCGAGGTTTCCTTCAGCATCGACAAGATCGTTCTTGAGACCGACAGTGTAGTACACACGAATCGGGTATGCCGGGAGCACGTCTGTCGTCGTGGTGGTCTCGCCGTCAACGGTGTTGGACTCAGCGGTATAGAGACGCATGGGGAGCATTGTGGAGGGAATCTGCACCTCTACCGTATCGCCCTGCTGCATGGTAGTCCCATGGGTGACGGTAATCTCGATGTCGCTCAGATTGTGGCTGCCGGGATAGACAACCCCTTCATCATTGCCGTTGTCAACAGACCCCTGGAACACGTAGGTCGTGATAGATCCATCATCAGAAGTGTTAGCGGAAACCTGAGTGAATTCCTCGCCGGCGAACACGATGCTCTTGAAATTCTTGACCTCAGTGTAGTCGCCAAGCGTGTCGGTGAAGGTCAGATAGCCAACGGGCTCCCCGCCGATGTTGTCATTCGACTCAATCGGCGACGTTGCACTGGAACCGAAGCTGTCGCGAATGGCCTCGAAGATAGCATTCAGCGATTCCGAGCTGTCGGCAGCATAGTAGTACTCCGTATCTCCGATTGGATCACTAAGACTGAAACGATTCCATCCGTCGTTAACCTGCGCGTCGGGATACTTACTCGACACCGCGTTCATATATTTATTGAAATCGCCGGACGTATCGGACGGGTCAGCTCCGGTCATAACGCCGATGGAGTACACACTCACATTGTTCTGCTTAAGCCGATACGCTGTATTGACGGCACTCGCAGCAACGCCTCCGTTGAAACCGTTGTCATGGTTCGGCTCGCCATCGGTAAAGAAGATGACGACCTTCTGCGCGTTATCACGCGCTCCGGTATATGTAGCGCTGCCGTGTCGTCCACCCTCCATCACGCCGTCAGCAAGAGTGAATCCATAATCAGCCGCAGTTGCACCAGCTGCATGAAGCCCTTCGACATCATTGGTCAGAGCGGTGGTATCGGTCAAGAAGTCGGAGACAACTTGGGTGTAATTGTAGTTGTAACCGCCATCTCTATATGTATCATCACCGATGCTATAACGCATTTGATCACCGGCAAACTTTACCAGTGCAATACGATGCTGATTGTTCGGATTGGTAATTTGAGCGTTCTCAGCACCAGTTGCCGAAATAAAGCTGTTGACTGCATTCTTCAGCGCGTCCATCTTGGACATGGTTTCCCACCGGCGCGTATAAAACTGGACATGCCCAGAAGACGTATCATCTGCGCTTGTCATGGGGGTCACTTCTCGACCATCAACTTCCCAGTGAGAGAACTGGGGAATCCAACCACCTGTAGTAATCCGATCAACTTCGGAATATGAGCCATCCTCGTTCTGAACGAAATAGGTAGTCCAGCTGTTCTCATTAATGTTGTATGTCGCGCTGTACACCCAACCCGAACTAAGATCATTATCCATCGAACCGGAAACGTCGAGCACAAGGACGATGTCAAGCGGCTGGTTGATGGTCGTCTGACCGGAGATGTTGGCCGCGGAGGAAAGCGCAGAGAGACCGACAAGGGCAGTCCCCTCGTCATTCTTAATCTCAAAGGTCGTCTCCCCACTCTGGCTGGTCAGTTGCACATCACTCGTGTAGACCGACTTGTCCGTCCAGATACGACCGGTGTTCCGGGTGGAGTCTCCGGCATTGTCGCCGGATGAAACGCCGTTCTCACCGCTATACCAGTCGTCGTGCGTATCGGGGTCGGAAGCCCACTGCCCCCCTTCGGCAAGGGTCTCCACGCCGAACGCGGCGCGCACGCCGTCCACGATCCCCTGCGCGAAGCCAGGGATCGCGACGACCATCGCCAGCGCCACGACGAGCGCGAGCAGACCGGCGCGAAGCTTACGCGCCTTCTTCGGGGTTACTCCGTTTTGGAGCGACCCCCCCCCGTGAGCTTTTTACGGGAAGTGCCCACGTCGGGGCGTTTCCTTGGCACTTGCATCGTTACCTTTTCTCCTCTTCTCGCAACGTTTCAGCTACGTTTCCCCACCCACCAGAGTTCTCTCTCATGCCAGCCGAGAAGTCGTCGCCCGATCCCGAACGTCAACCTTCAACATGAGGTAGAACTCTGAACAGCGAGAGTCGCGTTAATTCTAGCTATAAGACCCCCGGTGGGTTTTTCGCTATATTCAGCCTTCTATCTGCATTTTTCTGTATCAAGGGGGCCTGATTCCACATCTAATGACCCACCTTATGCGCGCGCCGGATTTCCGCAGGAATCCCCTATCGCTCATCGCCCGACACTTTTCCTCGATAGAAGGACCCCCTATGAGCATATATTTATGGTGATTATGTGGAGACAGGTGAACGGATTACTTAACTTTCAATCTATACGGTCAAAACGGCCAACTTGCGCCGCATCGACGGGTCTCCAGATGGCGGCCGCCCCTCAGGGGGACACCGCCAGATCGAGGCGACGCTCAAGCTGATTGGCAGGACGGCCCCTCATGCCTCCTCCTCGAGCGCCGGCTATACTGGATGCCACCCGAACCTTCAAGGAGACCCATGCATCCCTCACCCCGCAGCAGGCACCGCAACTCCGGGCGAAAGGCATCCCGCCTCTCCGGACCCGGCACGCCGCGGCGCGACCGCCCCTCCGACGGTCCGTGCCCGGTCATGCACCGCTGCGGCGGCTGCGCATGGCTGAACCTCCCCTACCGCAAGCAGCTCGCGCGCAAGCAGGCCGCCATGGAGGAACTCTTCGCCCCGCTCATCGCCCGCTTCGGCTGGGATATGCAGGTGGAGACCGTCTTCGGCATGGGTGGCCGCGCCGGCGAGGACGCCCTGCCCGCGCCGCGCGGGTTCCGCCATAAGGCGGTCACGCCGTTCGCCCCCGGCCCGCACGGCCAGGTGCGCTGCGGGTTCTACGCGCGCGGCACCCACGAGATCGTCCACGTCCCCGACTGCATCGTCGAGGCGCCCGGTGCGCGGCGTATCTTGAACGAGGTCGCGCGCGCCGCCGAGGCCTGCGGCGTCCCCGCATACGACGAGGACGCGCGGCGCGGCATCCTGCGCTACGCCGTCCTGCGCATGGGATGGCGCCGCGACGAGGCTATCCTCACGCTCGTCACCGCCCGCCGCAACATCCCGCATTTCCGCAGCTTCCTAGATGAGCTGCAGCACATCGACCCCTGCGTGACCGTCATCGCCCAGAACCTCAACGACCGCGTCACCAACGCGATCCTGGGTCATTCGACCACCGTGCTCCAGGGTCCCGATCGCATGCGCGACGACCTCCTGAGCTGCACGTTCGAGATCTCGCCCACCGCGTTCTACCAAACCAACCCGGAGCAAACGGAGGTCCTCTACCGTCTCGCCATCGAGGGGATGGACCTGCACGACGGCGACGTCCTGATGGACGCGTACTGCGGCAGCGGGACCATCGGCCTGTGCGCCGCCAAGGACGCGGCCGAGACCGGGCGGCGCATCTCCCTGATCGGCGTGGAACGCAACGCCGCCGGCATCGCCGACGCACGGCGCAACGCCCAGATCAACGGGCTCGAGAACCGCGCACAGTTCGTCGCCGAGGACGCGACGCTCTATATAGAGCGCGCCGCCGAGCGCGGCGAGCGCGTGGACGTGCTGTGCATCGACCCGCCGCGCGCGGGGTCGACCCCGCAGTTCCTGCGCGCCGCCTGCGCCCTCGCGCCGCGCCGCATCGTCTACGTGAGCTGCAACCCGGAGACGCAGGTGCGCGACATCGAGCAGCTCGCGCAGCGCGGATACCGCATGACGCGGCTGTGCCCGGTGGACATGTTCCCGCACACCTCGCATGTCGAGACGGTCGCGGTCCTGGAGCGGTAGCGCCGCCGTTTCACGGCTGCATCGGCGGCGGGGACGCTCGTGACGAGCCGGTGAGTCGTCGTCCGGCTGCAAGGTGGCAGCCGGCGGAATCGGCTGGGTCCCGTCGCCCATATGGCGCCGGAGCCCGGTCACGCCCAGGCGGTCTCGGCCTCCAGCGAGGTCATCCACGCGATATAGACGCTTGGGTAGTGCCCCTGCAGCACCGCGACGGGGTCGATCCGCGCCATGCATGCGGAAAGCAGCGCGATCACGCCGGCGGGGGTCTTGAGCTCCTCAGCGGATCCCACCTGCCCGGAGAGGTCGCCCAATGCGGCGTCTATCGAGAGCTCGTTGTCGGGGTTGTAGATGCAGGGGATGCCCATCATGGACTCGAATGCCGCGTCCATCGCGTCGAATCGCGCCCCGAAGTCCGCGTCGTGCACCGACGGCAGCTCAATATCCCTGCCGTACCGCGTGTACCCCCAGCTCGAAGGCGGCAGGCTCACCATGATGTCGGCCGGGTTCACGATGTTGAAGATGCTTCCGTACCGCGCGTCCCCGGCATCCGGGGCCGTCGTCGTTCCCGGCGAGGCGAAGGTGTAGGCGCGGACGCGGTCGCCTGCGCGCAGGGACGGCAGGGATTGCGGGGCGGACCCGTCCCGCACCGCCGCCAGGTCGTCGAGGGCGGACGCCGCCACGAGGTTCGCGATGGCTCCCCCGCGGCTGTGCCCGACCAGCAGGACCTCGACGTCGTCGCCCGCCGCGTGCGCCGACCGGATGCGCGCGTCGACCGCCTCGCGGACCTCGCGCGCGGCCTCGGTGTAGCCCGGATGGCCGTCATCCGACGGCGCCGTGTCGACCGAGGACGATGACGCGCCCGATGCCGCGGAATCGGACGCGCTCCGCGAACCGTCTTCCCCGAGCACCGCGAGGTTGCTCAGCCATTCGGAACCGTAGCTCCCCCTGATCGATACGAGCACGATCGTCTTCGCACGAGTCTCCGCGACGGATCCCTCTGCGGCGGCTTCGGAGGAGGAGGCGGCACCGGAGAGGGAGGCGGTAGAATCGCCGGAAGCGCTCTCGGCGCCGGCGCCGTCCGAGCCCGCCGCGGCGGCCGCCCCGACCTGCGCGGAACCCGAGTCCGGCTCTATGCGCTTGGTCGCGACCGCATAGGCCGCTCCATCCGATTCATCCGTGACGAGCGAGAGCGCCTCGTCCACCACCTCGCTGCGGTACTGGTACGAATCCGTCGAGACGTCCGTGAACCCCAGCTCGGCCAGCGCCTGCTCCATGTAGGCGGGCTGGCTCGACCCCTGCTGGTAGTACCCCGATTCGGAGTACGCGAGCGCCGCGATGACGGAGCAGGCGCGCGCCAGCTCGGGGTCGTACGTCTCGGAATCCTGGAAGAACCAGCCGTCGTCCCAGACGATGTCCTGGACGAGCTCGTGGGACACGGCAAGGTCGGTGAAGGAGAGCGATGCCTCGAAACGCCCGGTCCGAGGGGGAGCCTCCTCGCCCCATGCGACCGACGGGGCAGCGGGAGCGTCAACCGCCCCCTCGTTGAGACGGCGCTCATGGTAGCGGGTATACAGGATCACCGCGCCGACCAGCACGATGACCATGACGACCACCGCGGCCGCGACGGAGATGCGGCTCGCCGCGAACCCGACGGTGCGAACCACCTTATGCATGCGCAGCCACCTCCCCGTCCCGAAGCGACCGACCGACGCTTCCCCGATGCTGATTCGAGCATACCCGCCCGCCGTGCATACGGGGTGTTCAAAGGTTTAGGTTTTACATAAGCCGAGATAGCGCGTACGGCGAACGGCCCCGCCGGCGATCGCGTTCGCCCTCCGGTTCATGCTCCGGATGAACGCGCGCGACGCGGAGACGGCGACCATGCCTGCATCCGGGTTCATGTTCTGCGCGAGTGCGCGACCCGGCTGAAACCCCGGTTACGCGCCCGCCGCGCGCTCCCCTGCCGTCAGCTCGCGCCCCAGCTTGTAGTACACGGGCTCGCCGGCGCAGCGGCGGCAGTACACATGGCCGTCCCGCTCGACCCCGCGCCCGTCGTGCACCCGCTCGCCGCACACCTCGCATACCTGCGTCTTGCGCGGGCGCCCGGGGAGGTCGTACTCCATGAAATCGGTCAGCTTGACCTCGTTCACGCAGAAGAGGTCGTCATCGGACAAGCCGGCGAAGAACGCCAGCATCTCCTGCTTGTCGTGCGGGGCCTTCGGAACGCCGGGGCGCTGGGTGATCCGGATCGCCCGGCCGCTCGCGATGTCGTAGAAGCTCGCCGCCATGATCCCGTAGTCGTACCACTTGAGACGGCGGCGCCCTAGATGGCAGTTGGCGACCGAGATCACCGCGTCGGCGAGGCAGCGGTCGCACTCGACGAAGGCGATGAGGTCGCGGTAGGTGTCAGGGTCCTCGATATGGAAGAACTCCATGGCGAGGCGTGCCATACGGCAGCCGATGACCTGGCCGGCGCACATGTGGCCGTGGAACGCGATGGCGCGCTGCAGGTCCTCGTCGAACGTTCTCTTCAGCATCGGTCTCCTCGGTTCGGATGCGGGACAGTGGATCGGCGGACGCTTGCGTCGGCGGCTGCGTCGCGGTCTTGCCGCGGCGCCGCGTCAGGCCTCGTACTCGGCCAGGTCCGCCAGGTCGGTCAGATCGCAGATCCCCGCGGCATCCAGCGCCTCGAGCAGGGAGCGGCGGTCGCGGTTCATGATGAGCTCCTCGGGGAACCCGATACCCTCGAGCATGCTCTGGGCATGGGGGAACCTGCCGACGGACGGCGCGATGTGCGCATCGCTCGACACGACGATCCCCACGCCCATCTCCGCGCAGCGCTGTGCGATGCGCGAGCACACGCTGTGGAACCAGCCGCGAGTGTCGATCTCCAGGCTGTGCTCGTTGATCTCGATGAGCTTGCCCTTCTCCTTGGCGACGGTCAGGACCTCGTCGATATCGAACGGAACGCCCGAGCGGCCCGTATGGCCCAGGATGAACACCTTGGGGTTCTCGAGCGCCTGCACGTACATGTTGGTCGTCCGCGCGATGGGCGCCCCTTTGGTGAAGTCGCCGTTGTGCACGCTCGCGATCACGTAGTCGAGCCCGTCCGTCACGCGGTCGAACAGGCTGCCGTCCGAGGAGTACGCGCGCCCCACGATGGTCTCGGGGCAGTCGATATCCTGGCCGAACAGCCCGCCGTCGAGCGTCACGATGTCGGTTTCGGCACCGCGCAGCAGCACGACGCCGTCCCAGACCCGCGGCCAGCACGACTGGTTGAGGAAATACTGGAAGTTGCGCAGATGCTGGTCGGGGAACAGCATGCTGCTGAAGTGGTCCGCGGAACCGAGCAGCTCCATGTCGAGCGCTCGGCACGCGGCGATGTTCTCCCCCACGGTCGAGTACGCGTGCCTCGTGAACACCGTATGGGTGTGGACGTCGCAGGCTATGCGGTAGCTCATGGCGGTCCTCCTCCGAATCCTCGATCCCCGGTCCCGCTACGCCCGGTACTCCTCGGCGAGCAGCTTCCAAGCGGGCAGCGAGCGCTCGATCACCTCGCGGTCGATGCAGTACCCGAGGCGGAACCAGCCGGGCACCCCGAAGCTGTCGGACGGCACCGCGAGCAGCTCGTGGGCGCGCGCCCGCTCGCAGAACGCCCCGGCATCGGGTTCGAGCGCCTTCACCCACAGGTAGAACGCGCCGTCGGGCTTGACATAGGTGTACCCGTATTCGGACAGCGCCGACGTCAGCAGCTCGCGGTTGCGCGCATACGCCTCGACATCCGACGGCTCGTCCACGCAGTCGGCGACGACACGCTGAAACAGGGACGGCGCGCAGACGAAGCCCAGCGTGCGCGCCGCGCCCGCCACCGCCGGCATCACGCGGGCGGCCAGCGGGCAGGTGTTCGGCACGAGCACCCAGCCGACGCGCTCGCCCGGCAGCGACAGCGACTTGGAATAGGAGTAGCACACCACGGTGTCCTCGTAGATGGAGGGGACCCACGGCACCTCCGCGCCGTAGACGATCTCGCGGTACGGCTCGTCGGAGATCAGGAAGATGGGCTGCTCACGACCGGCGTTCGCCTCCTCGAGGACCGCCGCGAGGGATTCGAGCGTCTCGCGCGTGTAGACGGCGCCCGTGGGGTTGTTGGGCGAGTCGATGATGACCGCCGCGGTGCGCGGGGTGATGGCGGCCGCGACCGCCGCGGGATCGATCTGGAAGGTCGTCTGGTCGGCGAGGACCTCCACGCAGGCGGCGCCCGCCTTCTCGATCCACACCGCGTACTCGGGGAAGTACGGGGCGATGACGATGACCTCCTCGCCCGGGTTGGCGAGCGCGTGGACGCACATCGAGACCGAGGCGGCGGCGCCCACGGTCATGAACACGTCGCCCATCCCGTAGGACGTCCCGAACCTGCGGTTGAGCGATTCGGCGACGGCGCGGCGCGCCTCGGGGAGGCCGGGGGCCGGGGTGTACCCGTGCAGCTCGTCGCTCGGCAGCGCGAGGGAGCGCTCGATGGAGGCCCGCACCGCCGCGGGCGCGGGGACGCTCGGGTTGCCGAGGGAGTAGTCGAAGACCTTGTCGGCGCCGATCTGCGCCTTGCGCTCGAGGCCGTAGGAGAAGATCTCGCGGATGATCGAGCTCTCGGCGCCGCGTGCGTACATCGTCTCGTTGATCATGGGGCCACTCGCTTCCCTTGGAGAACCGTCGTCGTTTCGTTGTGTGCCATTGTACGCGCATCGCGGCACAAAAACGGCCCCGCCGTGTCAGCGGGGCCATCGCTCCTATTGCTCTTCGGACCTGAGCGCCTCCTGGGCGTAGGCCGCCGCCTCCGCGGCTATCTCCTCGTCCGACTGCCGGGGCTTCCGAGGGGCCTCGGGCGCCGGCGCATCGGACGCGCCGTCCGACCCGGCGTCCCCGCCGTCGGATGCGTTCCCCTGCTGGCCGGCCAGGTACTCGTCCCAGGTGCCGTCGAGCAGCGCCGTCACCGCGTCGCCCTCGACGGTCTCGCGCTCCAGCAGGACGTCCTTCATCAGGACCAGCTGCTCGCGGCGCTCGGACAGGATCTTCTCCGCCCGCTCGTGCGCCTCGCGCATGATGCGCTGCACCTCGGTGTCGATACGGCGCGCCGTCTCCTCGGAGTAGTCCTGGTGGTCGGCGTAATCGCGCCCCAGGAACACCTGGTGCTGGGCCTCGCCGAACACCTGCGTCCCCAGCGCCTCGCTCATGCCCAGGCGCGTGACCATCTCGCGCGCCATCTTGGTCGCGCGCTCGAGGTCGTTCGAGGCCCCAGAGGTGATGTCGTCGCACATGAGCTCCTCGGCCACGCGGCCGCCCAGGAACACGGCGAGCTCGTCGAGCATCTCGTTCTTGGTCTTGAGGAAGTGGTCCTCGGTGGGCAGCTGCATGGTATAGCCCAGCGCCTGCCCGCGCGGGATGATCGTGATCTTGTGAACCGGGTCGGAGTGCTCGAGCACGTGCCCCACCAGCGCGTGACCGCTCTCGTGGAAGGCGATGGTGCGGCGCTCGGTCTCGGTCATGACGCGCGCCTTGCGCTCGGGGCCGGCGATCACGCGCTCCATGGATTCCTCGACCTCGGACATGGAGATGGTCGCGCGCTGGCGGCGGGCCGCCAGCAGGGCCGACTCGTTCAGGAGGTTGGCGAGGTCGGCGCCGGTGAACCCGACGGTGAGCTGCGCCAGCTTGTCGAAGCGCACGTCGTCGGCAAGCGGCTTGTTGGCGGCGTGCACGCGCAGGATCTGCTCGCGGCCGCGCACGTCGGGGCGGTCCACCGTGATCTGACGGTCGAAGCGGCCCGGGCGCAGCAGCGCCGGGTCGAGGATGTCCGGGCGGTTGGTCGCCGCGATGAGGATCACGCTCTCGTTCTCCTCGAAGCCGTCCATCTCGACGAGCAGCTGGTTGAGCGTCTGCTCGCGCTCGTCGTGACCGCCGCCCAGACCCGCGCCGCGCTGGCGGCCGACCGCGTCGATCTCATCGATGAAGATGATGGACGGGGACTGCTCCTTGGCCTTGGAGAACAGGTCGCGCACGCGGCTCGCGCCGACGCCCACGAACATCTCCACGAAGTCGGAGCCGGAGATGGAGAAGAACGGCACGCCCGCCTCGCCGGCGACGGCCTTGGCGAGCAGCGTCTTGCCGGTGCCCGGAGGGCCCACGAGCAGCACGCCGCGGGGGATCTTGGCGCCCAGCTTGCGGAAGCGGTCCGGCTCGGACAGGAAGTCGCGGACCTCCTTGAGCTCCTCGACGGCCTCGTCGATGCCGGCGACGTCGGCGAACTTGACCTTGGGGCGCGTGGCCTCGTTGGTCTTGGCGTTCGTCTTGCCGAACTGCATGGCCTTGTTGTTGGCACCGCCCATCTGGCGCATGAAGTACACCATCAGCGCGATGAGCGCCACGGTGGGCAGCACGCCGACCAGCAGGTTGGTGAGGAAGTTCGGGTCGGAGGTGTCAACCACGTAGGTGGTGTCGGGATGCGCCGCCATGAGGTCGTTCAGCGTATCGGACCCCACGTAGGTGGTGGTGTAGCTGTGCAGGGCGGCCTGCTTGCCGATATCGTCGGCGCTGGTCCAGTACCCGCCCGAGACGGTCCCGTCGGCGACGCGGTAGGTCGCGGTGTCCACCCGGTTGTCGGATACGGCCTCCACGAACTCGCTCGTCGAGAGCTCGGTCGCCGAGGGGGTGCTGGTGAAGAAGCCGCCCATGTTCATGAACATGTAGCACAGCAGCACGCAGATGAGCAGGAAGTACAGCCATCCCATGCGCGAGGGCGGGCGATGGTAGCCTCCGGGCCCTCCCGAGCCGCGGCCGCCGAAGCGGTCGTCGAGCTTGCCGAACAGGCCGTCGTCATCCTTGCGGTCGCGCCCGTCCGGCTCCTCGCCCTGGGAGGCGAGGAGGCGCGCGCCGGCGCGGTCGATCGTATCGTTCCTATAGGTCATCTACGAGTAAACCTCCGGTTTGAGCACCCCGATGTAGGGGAGGTTGCGGTAGCGCTCGGCGTAATCCAGGCCGTAGCCGACCACGAAATCGTCCGGGCAGTGCATGCCCACGTACTTCGGGTTGATGGCGGCCTGCTTGCCGGCGACGTCCTTCCACAGGAAGGTCGCGACCTCCAGCGAGGCGGGGTGGCGGCTTGACAGGTTCTTCATGAGGTAGCGCAGCGTGAGGCCCGAATCGAGGATGTCCTCTACGATCAGCACGTCGCGCCCCTTGATGTCCATATCGAGGTCCTTGACGATACGGACGATGCCCGAGGACTTCGCACCCTCGCCGTAGCTCGACACCGCCATGAAGTCGATGGCGAGCGGGCACTCGATGGCCCGCATGAGGTCCCCCATGAAGACCACGGCGCCGCGCAGGACCGCGATGAGCACCAGGTCCTTTCCCTGATAATCACGGGTGATGTCGGCGCCCATGCGGCGCACGACGGCGGCGATCTCCTCTTTGTCGAACAGCATGTGGTCGACGTCTGGATGCAAGGCTTCCATGATGGCCCTTTCTGCGTAGCGCGTATCCGCTTGATACTACCCGTCGACGCGCCCGTCCGACGCGGTAACGGGTTTGATTTTCAATATTATCAACAGCCTGGTGGCGGCCGTGCACTTGAACCGGTCGTCGAGGCGAATTCCGCCAACCCACACAACGGCGCCGCCCGGGGCGGTGCGGACCACCGGCACGCTCTCGCGCTCGGCCACCGGAACGCGCGCGGCACCCAGGATGTCCGATAGCTTCTTGCTGCGCCCGTGCATGCCGAGCGGGCACATCACATCGCCCGGCGCCGGGGCGTCCACCCAGAGGCGCGCGGTGAGGGCCTCCGCGGGGATGGCGCCGGCGGGCGACGATTCCGCCAGACGCTCCAGGTCGCGCTCCGCATATCCCAAGGCGGCCGCATCGATACACGCCGTGAGCAGGTCGGCCTCCGGGGGTGGGAAAATAGGGACAGGCACTTTTTTCCCGCTCCCGTCGGCGCCTGGGAAAAAAGTGCCTGTCCCTATTTTCCCATCGGCGCAGGAGCGCGCGAAGGCGATCGGATCCTCGCCGTGCGGGACACGCACGATGCCCGATTCGATCACCGTGTGGTTGGCGAGCGGCATGCGCCCCGGCACCGGCAGCCACCCCGCCGCGAGGCGCTCCCGGGCGGCCGCGGTGCGCATCGTGAACGTGCCGAACTCCATGCGCGCGTCGACGCCCCCGGGAAGGGTCACCGAGCCCTCCCCCGCCGCCACGCATGCGAGCGCGGCCTCGACATGGCGCATCTCCAGCCGCTCCTCGGGTACGAGGCCGCGGTATGCGAGACGGACCATGCGCCGGGCGATGGCGACTTCGGCCGAGGCGAGGCGGGCGGCGTCCAACACGATCAGGCCCTCCTGCTCGCGCCTCACGCAGGCGCGCAGCGAGCGGGCGGCGAGCTGCGACATGAAGGCGTCCTCCTCGCCCAGGATGTCGCAGGTGGCGCCGATGGCGCGCTCGAGGTTGCCGTTGCGCTCCGTCGCCACCGGGACCACGCGGTGGCGGATGAAGTTGCGCAGGTAGGATACGTCCTCGTTGGACTCGTCCTCACGCCATCCGATCCCCGCCACCTCCAGGAAGCGGCAGAGCTCCGCATGGCTCATGTCGATGAGGGGGCGGACGATGATGTTGCGGCGGCGCGGGATGCTCGAGAGCCCCGCGGGGCCGGAGCCCTTGATGGCGTTCATGAAGAAGGTCTCCACCCGGTCGCTCGCCGTATGGGCCGTCAGGATCCGCGCCGCGGAGCGCGGGGCGCCGGTCTGCTCGCACAGCTCGCGCACATAGCGGCGGGCGGCGGCGTAGCGCACCTCGCGGGCGGCCGCCTCCAGGTTCTTCCCGGACAGATCGGTGAACGACGCGTGCTCGACGCACAGCGGCAGCCCGTAGCGGGCGCACAGCTCGCGCACGAAGCGCTCGTCGCCGTCGGATGCCTCCCCGCGCAGATGGTGGTTGACGTGGAGCACATGAAGGCGCTCGCGGGCGATGCGGGAGGGCCCGCGGCCGTCCCGAAGGTCGAGCTTGGATGTGCATGCCATCACGAGGAGCGCCGTGGAGTCCGCGCCGCCTGATACCATGAGCACCACGGGAGCCGGCGCCTGCGTGCGCGCCGGGTGCTCCGCGCGAGCGGGCATCGGGTGCAAGCGGGCGAAATGCTGGGAAACTGTGGGCATGTGACCTCCTTGGTACCGCACCATTGTATCCGTTGGACCGCGCTCCAAGTCGCCTGCCCGCGGGCTCGGCGGCGGATAACGTGAAGGAGGGGCCGTCCCCGCCGTCATGATGACGGGGCGGAACAGCCCGCGTGTCATGCGCGGCGGGAGGACGCCCCCATGCCATGCGCGGCGGCGGGGCCGTTCATGGCGCAGGGCCGCCCGTCCGCCACCGTATCCGCCGTCACCCGCCACGACCGATGGAAGCGAGGGTTTCACCATATGACGGATGAGGGACACGGGAACCGGACCTTGAGGCTGCACATCCTGGGAAGCGGGTCGAAGGGAAACTGCGCGCTGGTCGAGGGCCCGCAGGGCCTCATCATGGTCGACGACGGCTTCTCCCGCCGCGAGGTGCTCGCACGCATGCACGCGCTCGCCCTCGACGAGCACGGCGTGCGCGCCCTGCTGCTCACCCACGAGCACACCGACCACGTGAGCGGCATCACCGTGTGGCACCGCGCCTTCCCGGTCGAGCTGTATGCGAGCATCGGCACGCCGGGCACGCGCAGGTACTTGGACGAGCTCCCCTTCTGCCAGTTCGTCCCCGGCGTATCCTTCGAGGTCGCGGGCATCTCGGTCCGAACCTTCCCCACCTCGCACGACGTGGTGAACCCGGTCGGCTTCCGGTTCGACTGCGCGGGCGACTCGATCGGCTACGCGACCGACACCGGCTACCTGACCGACGACGCGCTCGATGCGCTCGCCGGCGCGCGCATCCTCGCGCTCGAGAGCAACCACGACGTCCCGATGCTCCGGTGCGGCTCCTACCCGCGCTACCTGCAGGACCGCATCCTATCGGACAGCGGGCACCTCTCCAACGAGCAGGCGGCCGAGGCGGCGCCGCGCCTCGTGTCCGAACGCACCGAGCAGCTCGTCGCCATGCACATCTCCCAGGAGAACAACCGGCCGAGCCTCGCCGTCCGCTCCTTCGCGGAATCGCTCGGGGCCTCGCTCGACGACGAGCTCGGCTCCACAGCCACCCTCGAGCGGGGCGACGGGCCGTCCCTGCGCATCCGCGCCGCCGGCCAGAACCGCCCCATCACGGTGGACTGACAGGGAAGTCTTCCGCGCGTACGCCGCTGTGACACGGAGATGCCCCATCCTTCATGACGGGAGGCGGGGCAACCCCCGTACCATGACGGCCCCGTGTCACGTTGACCCCGCATCATGCCAGTCCGCCGCGTCATGAAAAAAAACGGGTCCGGAGCCGCAGCCCCGGACCCGTTCGCGGCGAGTCGCACCCCGCTTTGGATGGCGCGCTAGTCGATGGAGATCTTGGTGACGTTCTTCTTCTCGACGATCTTGGGCACGCTCACGGTCAGCACGCCGTCCGCGTAGCGCGCGGACAGGCCCTCGCAGGCGGCGTCCTTCAGGTACACACCGCGGGTCGCGCTGTAGGAGGTGAACTCCTTCTGCAGGTAGTTCTTGCCCTTGTCCTCCTCCTTCTCCTCGACCTTCACCGCGATGGACAGGCGCCCCTCGTTGAGCTCGACGTCGATATCGTCCTTGCTGACGCCGGTGAGGTAGGCCTTGACCTCGTACGAATCGCCCTTGTCCTCGACGTCCATCGGGAACGCCTTGGTCGACATCGGCGCGGAGGCGAGATCCATCATGTCATCGAAGGCATCGAACAGGGACGTCGCCGGACGGAGACCGAACACCGAACGATACGGAACCATGCTTGCCATACTTATCACTCCTTTGTGATACGCCCTGCTCCCTCCGGGGCGCGGGGACTTCCTTGGTCGTTCATGGTTATGCCCGCATCCGCACTCCCCTATTCACGGCGATTCATATTTTTTAAGCGTCACATTGTCATCAAATCTAAGTGACTCTCACTTAAGTTTATCGAGTCGATGGATATGGAGCGTCTGTAGCGGCGGGCGACGGCACGGACGTTTTTCTTAAAAAGCCATTTCACTCTCGGTCTTGCCCGTACAATGACTGCAGGTGCGGCACCGGATTAAGGGCGGTTATGGACGAGCGCATCGGGTCGACGGGACCCCTGAACAGCGATCGCATGCAGCGCGGGGACGCGATGGATGAGCGTGCCCGCACGGCAGGATACCGGCGCGAGAGCCGCCATATCCCCCAAGAGCCGATCACGGACCCCGGAGCGGAGTATGCGTCGCACGGATATCCTCGACCTGCAAGGGCGACCGGACCGTCGAGACCGACGCGCCGGCATATGGGCGTCGCCACCAACGACCCCACATATCTCCCGGACACGCCCCTGAGCGGCGAGGGGGTCAGGCGCGGCCCCGCACACCCCGTCCCCGAGCCGGGCGAGCGCCGAAGCCTTCATTACGATCGCTACCTCGAGCGCCCCAAGCCGGGAAAATCCATCTTCACCCGCCGCGAGCAGGCTCAGCGCAAAAGAACGCGCGCCCTCGTCCTGCTGGCGGTCCTGATCGTCGCCATCGTCCTGCTGGTCTGGTTCCTCGTCCTCGGCTAACCTGAGGCTGCCAACCGGCTGCCGGGGCAACCTCATGCGGAAAGGACGGCATATGAGCGACGCAAGCTCGCAGGATCCGTATATCTACGCCGACAACGCGGCCACGACGCCGCTGTCCCCTCGCGCCCTCGAGACCATGACCCCCTATCTCACCGAGTCGTTCGGGAACCCCGGGGGCATCCACCGCATCGCGCGCGACGCCGCATGCGCCCTTGAAGGCGCCCGCGCCCGCACGGCGGAACTGCTGGGGGCGCACGCGCACGAGCTCTACCTCACCAGCGGCGGCACGGAGTCCGACAACTGGATTCTCCAGGGGGCGGTGCGCAGGCATCGCGACCTGAACGGGACGAGCCGGCCGGTCCGCGTGATCACGAGCGCCGTGGAGCACCATGCGGTGCTCCACGGATGCCGCATGCTGCGCGAGATGGGCGCGGACGCGGCAATGCTCCCCGTGGACGGCTCCGGCCGGGTCGACCCCGCCTCCCTCTCCGACGCGCTCGACGATGCCGAGCGGGCGGGGGCCGATGTCGCCCTCGTCTCCATCATACTCGCGAACAACGAGGTGGGGACCATCGAGGACATCCCGGTACTCGCGGGGATCTCCCATGAGCGCGGCATCCCCTTCCACACCGATGCGGTCCAGGCGGTCGGGCACATCCCCGTCGATGTCGATGAGCTCGGGGTCGATGCGCTCTCGCTGTCGGCGCACAAGTTCCATGGACCGCGGGGGACCGGGGCCCTCTACCTGAGGGACGGGTTCTCCATACCGCCCATGGTCGAGGGCGGAGGGCAGGAGCGCGGGCTGCGTTCGGGCACGCAGGACGTGGCCTCCGCCGTCGGCATGGCTGCGGCGCTCGAGGAGGCGTGCGAGGACCTCGAGGGTCGCGCGCGGCGCGTGGGGGCGCTCCGCGACCGGCTCGTCTCCACGGTGCTGGAACGCACCCCGGGCGTACGCCCCACCGGCGAGCCCGACCCGCACCGGCGGCTCCCCTCGATCGCATCCTTCATATGCCATGACGTCGACGGCGAGCTGCTCGTGGTGCTTCTCGACCGGGCCGGGGTCGCCGCGGCGACGGGTTCCGCGTGCTCCACGGGATCGACCGAACCGTCGCACGTCATCACCGCGATGGGCTGGGACGACCCTTCGTGGAACCGCGGCACGCTGCGCCTTTCGCTTGCGGACGACGTCACGGACCGCGATATCGACCTCCTGTGCGAGCGCGTCCCCCGGTGCATCGAGCGGGCGCGCCTGCTCTCGGGCTTCTCGCGATAGCCGCCCTCCCCTGCCCCGCGGCATGGAAAAGCCGGGGTCCCCCGGAAGGCGCCCCGGCTCTCTCACCCGTTCGACCGGCCGTTAGCTCAGCAGCTTGCGGCCCGCCTCCTCGATCGCATCGAGCTGCGTGTCCGCGGACGCCGCGTCGGCGCCCTTGGCGAAGATGTACAGCTTGATCTTGGGCTCGGTGCCGGACGGGCGCACGATGGCCTTGTCGCCGCCCTCGAGATCGAACTCGATGACGTTCGCCTTGGGGAGGCCGTTCACGCCGTCCACGTAGTCCACGACCGCCTCGACCTTCGCACCGGCGATCTCCTCCGGTGCGGTCTCGCGCAGAGCAGCCATGATACCTGCCATTTTAGCGGCACCGTCTGCACCAGGATAGGACAGGGAGATGGTGCGGTTGTGGTAGTAGCCGTACTTCTCATACAGCTCGCGCATGGCCTGGACGAGGTTCTTGCCCTGCAGCTTGTAGTACTGCGCCATCTGGCAGATGAGCAGGCTCGCGTTGACGGCGTCCTTGTCGCGCACATGGTCCCCGGAGAGGTAGCCGTAGCTCTCCTCGAACCCGAAGATGTAGCGGTCGACCTGGCCGGCGTCGGACAGGCCGGTGATGATATCGCCGATGTACTTGAAGCCGGTCAGGCAGCGGCGCAGCTCGAAGCCGTACTCCTGGGCGAGCGCGTCGACCATCGCGGAGGAGACGATCGTGGTCACGGCGACCTTGTCGGCCAGGTCCTCGCCGCGCTCGGCGCGCATCTTGCAGATGTAGTCGAGCAGCAGCACGCCCATCTCATTGCCGGTGAGCAGCGTGTAGTCGTCACCGTCCTGGCAGGCGACTCCGACGCGGTCGGCATCGGGATCCGTGGCGAGCAGGAGGTCGGGCTGGACCTCGGCGCACAGGTCGATGCCCTTCTGCATGGCCTCGCGGATCTCCGGGTTGGGATACGGGCAGGTGGGGAAGTCGCCGTCGGGGTCCTTCTGCTCGGGGACGACGGTGATGTCCGTGATGCCCGCGCGGTTGAGGACGGTCGTGACCGGGACGAGACCCGTGCCGTTGAGCGGCGTGTAGACGAGCTTGAGCGGGGCCGCGGCGGACTGCTCCTCGGTCAGGTTGCACACCGAGCACTTGAGGACCGCGTCGTAGTACGCGTCGAGCACCTCGTCGCCGATCCACTTGACCCTGCCCTGCTCCACGGCCTCGTCGAAGTCCATCGTCTTGACGTCGGCGAAGGGGTCCGTCGCGTTCATGGCCGCGGAGATGGCGTCGGCGGCCTCGGAGGTGATCTGGCAGCCGTCCGGACCGTAGGCCTTGTAGCCGTTGTACGGGGCGGGGTTGTGGCTCGCGGTCATGCAGATGCCGCCGGAGCACTGCAGGTAGCGGGTAGCCCAGGACAGCGTCGGCACCGGGGAGATCTTGGGGTACACGTAGGCCGTGACGCCGTTCGCGGCGAGGATGGCTGCGGTCGTCTTGACGAACAGCTCGCCCTTGTTGCGGCTGTCGCGCGCGATGGCGACGGTGGGGTTCTCGAAGTTCTCGTTCAGATAGTTGGCGAAGCCCTGGGTCGCACGACCGACGGTGTAGATGTTCATGCGGTTGGTGCCGGCGCCGATGGTCCCGCGCAGACCGGCGGTGCCGAACGCGAGGTCCTGGAAGAAGGCATCCGTGATGGCATCCTCGTCCCCGGCTTCCTTCATGGCCTTGAGCTCGGCTAGGAGCTCATCGTCCGTGGCGTTTGCGATCCAAGTGTCAAGAAGCTCATGTACGTCCGACATACGTAGCACCTTTCCTCTACCGTATGAACCTTCCGGAACCCGCATGCCCGCGGGCGGCGCGCATAAGGCGCAGCTACTGGAATCTTACGTCATTTGGGTAAAGTCCGGCACATCGCACCGCCCGATGGACGATTTGTCCGGTAGATGCCAGGAGGGGGTCGGATCTGAGACGACCCCCTCTGGGGCACCCACCCGCCTCACGTGCGGGGCGAAGATTCCTTCCGAATCCACCGGGGCAGCGGTCCCTTTCGAATCCAGCACGGCGACGCCTGCTTCTGAATCGAGCGCGGCTGCGGCTCCTTCCAAATCGAGTGCGGCGACGTCCGATTCCGAATCCATCATCAGGGCGTCATCCGAATCTTTCAGGGGCGATATTCGAATCTGGTTCGCATCGGGAGCCGATTTCACGACGCGGTGGGCGATGAACCGGAATGCATCCGCCCTCCGAATCCGCGCGCGATGACGGGAGGGTAGAGGTTCATATCTTGATCTTGTTTCCGCTGGCTGTTCGGTTGATTCGCTTCACCTGAATGATTCCACATCCGATTCTGAATTCGCGTCGAGACGACGTCAGCGCGATTGAGTTACGAAGCATCCAACACATCGACTGCACCATTCACCATTTCACGTCTGATGCAGTCGAGGACGCGGGTGCACTTGCCACACGACTCCCGCGCCGGGAAGACGCCCTGCCGCGCGCGGTCGGGTAGCCCGTCGCCCTGCAAGCTGGGTGAAACAAAGGCGTCCATGGACGCAAAGGTTTCGCTGAGACGACCCCCAAGCGAGATAAACGCGTGCGCGAACGCATTTGTTTCGCCCAGCCTCTTCTCTTCAAATCTCGTGAACCCTCTCCCGGCCACTCTCGCTGCGAACCAAGTGAAACAATCACGTCAATGGACGCGAATATCTCGCTGGAACCAGCTCTCAGCAAAACAATGGCGTCCATGCACGCCAATGTTTCACCCGGGCTTTTTCACCGCAAACGAAGTGAAACAAATGCGTCCATGGACGCGATAATCTCGCTGGGTACAGCTCTCAGCGAGACAAAGGTGTGCATGCACACCTTTGTCTCGCTTCGCAGTCATCCCCATAGCCGTCCTCAGGACGAGGCAACCACGTTCATAGACGTCCTCGACAGATTCGGACTCGGCACACAGAGGATCGGACCGATACGGATGAATCGGTACTCAGATGGGGTTGGTTCGGTAGGCTTGAATCGGTTCCGACGGAATCGGTCGCGTATCGAAGCCCATCGTCGCTTGAATCGTTCGCCATCGCATGCGAGCACTCATCGACTCGTTCGCCGCATCGGACAAGACGGCTCCACGACTCGATAACGGCCGACTCGATCCATTCGCGTCAGGTCTCACCAACGGGCCGACCCCGAATGAACCATCAATGGGAGCACCGTGCGGAGCGCTCGCCGCAATCGACCCTCACATCCGGTCCATTGCGGCTTCCGCAGGCGGTTCTCTACCGAATGCAGCTGAACTCTTCCATCTCCTACCTCGAGGGACGCAGTCGTCCTGCACACCCAGCCGAACCCCGTCCGACTCTTTTTGGGTCGATCCTGCTTCGAATCGCACATCGCATCTCAAACCGATCCGCAATCTCGCACGCTGCGATCCACACAGAGCCATCGAAGCGTACCAATGGCAGGGGATGCGACCCAACGAACGAATCGACGCATCGATGCGTCCTCCGAAACGGCTACCGAACCCCGGACTCGGTCCATTCGAATCCCCGCCGTCTCCGGTTGCACCAAATGATGCGAAGGTGGGGGAGAGCGGGGTATAATCGACCGAACGACCGAACCTATGACGCAGTCCCAACCGACCCAGATTACGACGAGGTGATCGCATGCCGACAATCAAGGAGATCGCAGACGCTACCGGACGGGGAAAATCGACGGTCACCCGCGCGGTCAACGAGCTCGGCCTCCGTGAGAACGGCCATGCGAAGCCGGACGGACCGCGCGGCGCCCTGATCATCGATGCGGAGGGCGCTTCGATGCTCGCTGACTTCCTCACCAAGGGAACCGAGTCGAAGACCGCTCCGGAGTCGGATACGGAGACCGCCTCCCAGCCCCAGATCGATATCGAGGCGATCGTATCGGTCTACCGGGAGAGGATCGATGACCTCAAGGCTCAGATCGAGAGCCTCAACGACCAGCTCTCCATGAAGGACGCCCAGATCAAGGAGCTCAACATCGCCTTGGAGAACGCGCAGGGAGCGGCTAAGGAGGCGCAGACCGAGACGAGGCGCGCACACGACCGCGTCGTCCTCATGGCGAGTGCGGGCGTCTGGGAGCGTCTGACGGGCTTCAAGGGCCTGTTGGGCCCTGCGAGCGATGTAGACGGTCAATAAGCCCGCTTCTCCATAGCGACGCGAACCGAAGGGCCCCATATGGGGCCCTTCGCATGGAGACGGCTTCTGGTAATGAAAAGACCCCGCCGCGGTGAGGTCGTCGAACCATATGGTGGAGGTTAGGGGGATCCGCGGGCGCCGTATCGAACGACACTGCGACCTGCCACCGCTGTTGCCTCTATAGGAAGGGGATCTGCGGCCACCGGGCGGCCGCTCCGGCTGCGGCGCCTGCGGCGCCTTGCCCGCGGTCCCGGGAAACGCTCTCGCGTTTCCACGCGACCGCGCCCCGAACGGGGTTCGACCCCGTGCACGACCCTCAGATATGAAAAGACCCCGCCGCGGCGAGGTCGTCGAACCATATGGTGGAGGTTAGGGGGATCGAACCCCTGACCTCAGGCTTGCAAAGCCCGCGCTCTCCCAGCTGAGCTAAACCCCCAGGTAGTAATAAACACCCCAGCGGCGACTCGGCTCTCGCTGGGGTGTTTATTGCGAAAGAAGTGGTGGACCTGACAAGATTCGAACTTGTGACCTCCCGGTTATCAGCCGGACGCTCTAACCAACTGAGCTACAGGTCCATCGCGCTAGGAAATAATAGCCCAGACGCCGCGCGGGAGTCAACAACTTTTTTAAAAGAAATCTCGCGCCGTGAAAAGAAGGTTCGAAACCGCATATGGCAGCGGTTTTGGGTACTATACCTATTCAGTTCTTTCAAGGAACGCTCCGAGAACGCTTACCACGATTTGGAGGTGCCGTAATGATCCGCGTTGACATCGAGACCATTATCATGGCCTCCGGTCCCGTGCCCTCACTCATCGTCCTGCGCGAGCGCGGGGCGGATTCTTCGACGGACGCGCCCCTGCGCGCGCTTTCCATCCAGACGGGGTCGTACGAGGCCGCCGCCATCAGTCGCGGCATCGATGGGACGGAAGGCACCCGCCCCATCACGCACGATCTGATGCTCGATGCCATCCGCAAGCTCGGCGCGCACGTCGAGCGCGTCGAGATCAACCGTGTCGAGGCACCGGTCTTCTACGCGACCCTCGTTCTTTCCGGGGGCGACCGCACCGAGGTGACCGTCGACGCCCGCCCGAGTGACGCACTGGCCATCGCTGTCCGGTCGAACGCCCCCATCTACGTCGAGGACGAGGTCATGAACCGCGTCGGGAACATCTCGTACCGCACCGACGATGATGCGGAGAAGGAGTTCGAGCAGTTCGATGCGTTCGCGCATTCGGTCTCTCCGGATGACTTCTAACCTGCGTACAGGCTGAGTGGGGGGGAGTAAGACGACGGTCATTCCGACCGATTCACACGAACCGCGCCGGACCGCACCAGACCGCTCTGAACCGCACCGTCTACCGCGCCCCGGGAAGCCCTGAGGCCCTTATCGGTCGTAGCGACCTTCCGGCGCGTCGCGCAGCCGCCCCCTCATCTCAGGCGCGCGCCGCAAATGCGAAAGCGCTGCCATGCGAAAGCACCGCCATGCGAAAGGCCCCGTCCCATACAGGACGGGGCCTTTTTCACAGCCCTTATGAATCGGAGCGCGCCCTGATGAGGTCTACTCGTCCATCAGGTCCTCGAGCGCCTCGTCGCCGCTGCCGATATCGACGTGGTCCTCATCGCGCGGGGCCTCCATCGCTCCGGCCGCCGCGAGGTCGAGCGACTCCTGGCCCTCGGCGACCGCAGGGGCCTTGGCCTTCTTCTTCGCGCTCGTCATACGCGCCACGGCGCAGACCCGGTCGCCGTCGATGACGGACATCATCTTGACGCCCTGGGTGGCGCGGCCGGTCTTGGAGATCTCGTCGGTCTTCACGCGGATGACCGTCGCCATCTCCGTGATGATGAACAGCTCGTGCTGGGGCCCGACCGTCTTCATGGCGGCGAGCTGACCCTTCTTGTCCGTCATCTGGATGGTGTAGACGCCCTGGCCGCCGCGGTTCTGCACCGGGTAGTCGGAGACGGGGGTGCGCTTGCCGTATCCGCGCTCCGTGATCACGAAGAGGTCGCCGCGGCCGTTGGAGATCTCCATGCCCAGCACGCGGGTGTCGCCCTTCATCGTGATGCCGCGGACGCCGCTGGTGTCGCGGCCGGTGGCGCGGACCTGGTCCTCGGCGAAGACGATCGCCTTGCCGGCGGTCGTGGCGAGGATGATCATGTCGCCCTCGCGGACGCGGCGGACGTCGAGCAGGTGGTCGCCGGACTTGAGGTTGATCGCGATGATGCCGTCGCGGCGGCTGCGGTCGTAGGCGCTCATGACGGTCTTCTTGACCATGCCGCTCGCGGTGGCGAACATGAGGTACTCGTTGTCGGGGAACTCCCTGCACGAGATGACGCTCGCGATCTTCTCGCCGTCCTCGAAGGGCAGCAGGTTCACGATGGCGGTGCCGCGCGCCTGGCGCGTGCCGACCGGCAGCTCGTGAACCTTCAGGCGGTACACCTTGCCGCGGTTGGAGAAGAAGAGCACGTACTCATGGGTGCTCGCGATGAACATCTCGTCGATGACATCGTCTTCCTTGAGGTTCGCGCCGGTCACGCCCTTGCCGCCGCGCTTCTGCGCGCGATAGGCGGCCACCGGGATGCGCTTGACGTAGCCGGTGTGGGTGATCGTGACGACCATGTCCTCGTCGGCGATGAGGTCCTCGACGTCCAGGTCGCGCTCGGCGGCGCAGATCTCCGTACGGCGCTTGTCCCCGAACTTGCGGGAGATCTCGCGCATCTCCTCCTTGATGACGCCCAGGATCTTCTCCTCGTGTGCCAGCAGGTCCTCGTAGTAGGCGATGGCACGGCGCAGGCCGTCCAGCTCCTCCTGGATCTTGTCGCGCTCGAGGCCCGTCAGGCGGCGCAGCTTCATCTCGAGGATGGCCGTGGTCTGCTCCGGCGTGAAGCCGAAACGCTCGATCAGGCGGGCGCTCGCCTCGGCGTCGGTGCGCGAGGAGCGGATGATGGAGATGACCTCGTCGATGTGGTCGAGGGCCATGAGGTAGCCCTCGAGGATGTGGGCGCGCGCCTGGGCCTTCTTGAGGTCGAAGCGCGTGCGGCGGGTCACGACGTCGACCTGGTGGTCGATGTAGCAGCGCAGGATCTCACGCAGCGACAGGCACTTGGGCACGCCGTTCACGAGCGCGAGGTTGTTCACGCCGAAGGTGTTCTGCAGCGAGGTGTACTTGTACAGGTTGTTGAGGACGACCTGCGGGATGACGCCCTTCTTGAGCTCGATGACCAGGCGGATGCCCTTGCTGGTCGACTCGTCGCGCATATCGGAGATGCCCTCGATGCGCTTCTCGTTCACGAGCTGGGCGATCTTCTCCTGCAGCGTGCCCTTGTTGACCTGGTAGGGGATCTCGGTGAAGACGAGGCGGTTGCGGCCGGTCTTGGTGGACTCGACATGGGCCTTGGCGCGGACGGTGATCGAGCCGCGGCCGGTCTCGTACGCCTGGTGGATGCCGTCGGACCCCATGATGCGGGCGCCGGTGGGGAAGTCGGGGCCGGGCATCACGGTCATGAGCTCGTCGACCGTGGCGTCAGGGTTGTCGATGAGCATGCAGGTGGCCTCGATGGCCTCCGTGAGGTTATGCGGCGGGATGTTGGTCGCCATGCCCACGGCGATGCCCGAGGAGCCGTTGACCAGCAGGTTGGGGAAGCGGGCGGGCAGGACCTGCGGCTCGGCGAGCGACTCGTCGTAGTTGGGCTGCCAATCGACCGTGTCCTTCTGCAGGTCGCGCAGGAGCTCCATGGCGGGCTTCGCCAGACGGCTCTCGGTGTAGCGCATGGCCGCGGCCGAGTCGCCGTCGATGTTGCCGAAGTTGCCGTGGCCGTCGATCAGCGGGGTGCGCATGGAGAACCACTGGGCCAGGCGGACCATCGTGTCGTACACGGCGACGTCGCCATGGGGGTGGTACTTGCCGATGACCTCGCCGACCGTCCACGCCGACTTCTTGTGCGGGCGGTTGGGGTAGATGCCCGACTCGTTCATGGCGTAGAGGATGCGGCGGTGCACCGGCTTCAGGCCGTCGCGGACGTCGGGCAGGGCGCGGGCGGTGATGACCGACATCGAGTACTCGATGAAGGACTGCTTCATCTCGTGGCCGAACTCCGAGATCTGGAGCGAGCCGCCGTTGATGTCCTCGCCGGCGTCCTGGCCGCGGTCCACGGCGCCGAAGCTCTCCTCGAGCTCACCGTCGTCCTCATCGTCCTCGTCGTCGACGGCGTCGGGGTCGTACCCGACCGTCTCGCCGTCGTCGTTCTGCGTCTCGGCGCGGGCGAGCAGGCGCTTGAGGTCCTCGGGGAGCCCCTCGGAACCCTGTGTGCCCTCCCCGGGCGCGTTGTTCATATCTTCTGCCACGTGCTACCTCCTGGTTCAGTCGTGGTCCGGTTCAGTCTGGTTCGGTCAGACTCAGTCGCGGTCGGCCGGGGGTTGGGTTGAAACGAACCCGTCCCCACCCAACCCCCCAACCCAGCGCGCTAGGCGTCGAGGAAGCGCGCGTCGTGCGCGTGCTTCTCGATGTACTCGCGGCGGTACTCGACCTGGTTGCCCATGAGCTCGCGGACGGCGCGGTCGGCGACGGCGGCGTCCTCGATGGTCACGCGCTGCAGGATGCGCGTCTTGGGATCCATGGTGGTGGAAGCCAGCTGCTTGGGGTCCATCTCACCCAGGCCCTTGTAGCGCTGGACGGTGTAGCCGCGGCGCTTCTTGGTGACCTTGCCCGCGGCGGCGTCGTCCTCGCCCTCATCGGGGTTGAGCCCCAGGCTCTTGATGGTGTCGCGCAGGATCTCCTCCTCCGGCTGGCGGCCGTTGGGGTACACGTAGTGGATCTTGTTGCGCACCTTGATGCCGAAGATGGGCGGGCACGCCACGTACACGTAGCCCGCATCGATGAGCGGCCGCATGTACTTGTAGAAGAACGTGAGCAGCAGGATGCGGATGTGAGCGCCGTCGACGTCGGCGTCGGTCATGATGATGATCTTGTGGTAGCGCGCCTTGGTGATGTCGAAGTCCCCGCCGTCGCCGTTGCCGGTGGTCACACCGCAGCCGATGGCCGTGATGAGCGACTGGATGGTGTCGGAGGAGAACGCGCGGTGGTCGCCCACGCGCTCGACGTTCAGGATCTTGCCGCGCAGCGGGAGGATGGCCTGGATGTCGCGGCGACGGCCGTCCTTGGCCGAGCCGCCGGCCGAGTCGCCCTCGACGATGAACAGCTCGGTCATCTCGGCGTCGCGCACCGAGCAGTCCGCGAGCTTGCCGGGAAGCGAGGCGGTCTCGAGAAGGCTCTTGCGGCGCGTCGCCTCGCGCGCCTTGCGGGCGGCGTTGCGGGCGCGGCTGGCCTGCTGGGCCTTCTTGATGATCTCGCGCGCCTGCTTGGGGTGCTCCTCGAGGTAGTCGGTGAGGCCCTCGGAGACGATCTTGCGCACGAGGGTGCGCATGAAGGAGCTGCCGAGCTTGGCCTTCGTCTGGCCCTCGAACTGCGGGTCGGCGAGCTTGACGGAGATGACCGCGGTCAGGCCCTCGCGCACGTCGTCTCCGGTGAGGTTGCCGTCCTTCTCCTTCAGGATGTTCTGACGGCGCGCGTAATCGTTGATGACGCTCGTGAGCGCGGTGCGGAAGCCCTCGAGGTGCATGCCGCCCTCGGGCGTGTGGATGTCGTTCGCGAAGCTCATAACCGTCTCGGAGTACGAGGTGTTCCACTGCATCGCGATCTCGACCTCGCCGGTGCGGTCGACGGGGACGCCGGGCTCGGAGGCGCCGGACAGGTAGATCGGCTTCTTCAGGCCGTCGGGGATGTCCTTGCCCTCGTTCAGGAACTTGACGAAGTCGATGATGCCGCCCGCATAGCAGAACTCGTCGACGCGGGGGGCGAGCTCGCGCTCGTCGCGCAGGACGATCTTCAGGTTCTTGTTGAGGAAGGCGGTCTCCTGAAGGCGGTTGCGCAGGATGTCGTAGTCGTAGACCGTGGTCTCGAAGATCTCCTCGTCCGGCCAGAAGGTGGTCGTGGTGCCCGTGGTCTTGGAGGTGCCGACCTCGACCATCTTCTGCGTCGTCTTGCCGCGGGAGAACTGCATCTCGTAGATCTTGCCGTCGCGGCGGACCTGCACGACCATCTTCTTGGAGAGGGCGTTCACGACGGAGACGCCGACGCCGTGGAGGCCGCCGGACACCTTGTACGCCGAGTTGTCGAACTTGCCGCCCGCGTGGAGGATCGTCATGACGACCTCGAGGGTCGGGATCTTCTTGACGGGGTGCTTGTCCACCGGAATGCCGCGGCCGTTGTCCACGACGGTGATGGAGTTGTCGGGGTGCACCGTGACCTCGATCTTGGTGCAGAAGCCGGCCATGGCCTCGTCCACGGAGTTGTCGACGATCTCCCACACGAGGTGGTGAAGGCCGCTCGAGCTCGTGGAGCCGATATACATGCCGGGGCGCTTCCGGACGGCTTCGAGACCCTCGAGGATCTTGATCTCGTTCCCGCCGTACTCGTTCTTCTTCGCCACGCACTTCTCCTTTTCCTTTGGAAATGCCTAACCTTCAATAGTTTAGTAGATAAAAAGGGGTATCTCGACATGGTCGAAATACCCCTACAAGACAACCAGACGCCGAATGAGGCCGCATTCAGCCCTCCGGGGCGGTACGGGACTCGAGGCTCGCGCGCATGGCGTTTTTCAGCGCGTCGCGCAGCCGGGTGTCGCCGATGGCGGAGACCTCGTCGTCCAGGGCGCGCTCCTCGGCGGCGGAGAGGCTGCGGTGCGGTGCGGCCTCCTTGCGGGGCGGGCGGCCGACGGGATGCGCGGCGGTAGCGGTGGCGGCGGAGGAGGCGGACGGCTGACGGCGGATGTAGTCCTCGCGCGACCGCAGGACCTTGATGTCGGAGACGTCCACGCCGCGCAGGTGCATGCGCGCCCGGATGATCTCGCGCATCATGGTGAGCTCGGCCACCCAGGTCGCGCCGTCGGCGTAGACGATGAGCTCGTCGGTTTCCGCCGCGTAATGCAGGCCCGTCACGTGGGCGCCCTCGCGGGTCCCCGCGCAGACGTCGTTCCACGCCTGGAAGACGCGGCCGCGGGCCTCGGCGGCGCGCATCTGGGCGCGCCGCGTCTCCGAGGCCCCGTCCATGATGCGGCGGCGCTCGGCGGGCAGGAAGTCGGCCAGGCTGTGCGTCTCCCCGGCGCGGTCGCGGCGCGCCGTCCCCCCGTGCGAGCTCATCGAACGTCCCTCTCGTCCGAACCGATCCGCACCACGGCGGCGCGGTCGAGCACCTCGTCGGTGAAGTACCCGAGGTTGGTGGTGGTGATGACCGTCTGGATCTCGTCGGCGATGAACCGCACCACCGACTCGCGGCGCGCGGCGTCCAGCTCGCTCATCACGTCGTCGAGCAGCAGGATCGGGTAGCGCCCCAGGATGTCCCGGGTCACCTCGACCTCCGCGATCTTCCATGCGAGCACCAGGCTGCGCTGCTGCCCCTGGCTCGCGAAGGACCGGGCCTCGCGGCCGTCGATCATGAAGACGACCTCGTCTCTGTGCGGGCCGACGAGCGTGAGGCCGCGGCGGCGCTCCTCCTCGCGCGTCTCCGCGAGCGCACGGGAGAGATGGGAGGCGACCGCCTCGCGGTCGCGGGACTCGTCCGCCGGGATATCGCCGACCGAGGCGCGGTAGCGGACGTCGACCGTTTCACGTGGAGCGATGGCCCCGTACACCTCGACCAGGCGGGTGCGGACGCGCTCCAGGAGTGCGAGGCGGTGCACGAGCACCGAGGCGCCCGCCGAGACGATCGCGTCGTCCCAGGCGGCGAGGAGCTCCGCGGGGACGAAGCGGTCCTTGAGCAGGTTGTTCCGCTGCTCGAGCGCCCGCTCGTAGGTCGAGACGAGCTGCGCGTAGCTCTCGTTGAGCTGCACCCCGAAGTCATCGAGGGCGGCGCGGCGGACGCTCGCCGAGCGCTTGATCATGTCGAGGTGGTCGGGGCAGAACAGGACGCTCGGAAGCACGCCGCGGACGCCTGCGGCGGTGACGCGCTTCCCGTTGCGGCTGAACGAGCGTCGGCCGCGCTCCGAGACGAGCCCCATATCCAGGCGGCGGCCGTCGCCCTCGAGCAGCAGCGCCGCCTCCGCACGGGACGCCCCCGTCCGGACGAGGTCGGCGGGGGAGGGGCGCCGGAACGACTGGCCGGCGGTCAGGAGCTGCAGGGCCTCGACCAGATTGGTCTTCCCCGCGGCGTTGGGGCCCGCGAGCACGGTGACGCCCTCGGAGAGGGCGAGCTCGTACGCCTCATAGCTGCGGAAGTCACGGACCTTGAGGGCCCGCGCGTAGATTCCCAACGATACCCCACCTCCCTTCGTGGACCGTCACCGGCCGCCGTCGCAGGGGCGGCCGAGCCCGCACCGCAGGGCCGCCCGGGGCGGCGGGGCCCACGAGGCGGCGGAGGCGGCGCGGCGCGGAAACGCGACTAGATGCGGACGGGCATGACCAGGTAGAGGTAGTTGATCTTGTCGTAGGACTTGAAGATGCCCGCCTGGCTGTAGCTCTGCAGCTCCAAGGTGAGCTCCTTCTCCCGGTTCAGCACGTTCAGGCACCCGAAGATGTAGTGGTAGTTGAAGGCGATGACGCCCGAGGCGCCCTCGACCTCGACGTCGATGGTCTCGGCGGCCTGGTCCTGGTCGTTCGAGATCGCGGACAGCCCCATGGAGCCGGTCTCGGCCGAGATCTCGAACTTCACGGCGGAATTCGCCTGCGCGACGACCGCGACGCGCTTGAGCGCGGCGGAGAACGACTCGACGTCGATCTTCACCGTGGTCGCGCAGGTCGCGGGCAGCAGCGCCTTGTAGTTGGGGTAGGTGCCCTCGATGCGGCGCGAGACGTAGGTGGTGTTGCCCGCGGCGAAGACCACCTGGGTGTCGGTCGAGCCGATCATGATCGTCGGCTGGCCGCCCATGATGTTGAGCGCGTCGTTGAACGCCTCCGCCGGCACGTTGAGCTCGAAGCTCCCCTCGAGGGACGAGGTCTCCACCTGCGTATCGCACACAGCGAGACGGTAGGAGTCGGTCGCGACGAGGCGGACCGTGTTGTTCTCGACCGTCATGTAGACGCCGTTCAGGACCGGGCGGTTCTTGTCGGTCGAGGTGACGCGCCAGACGCGGCCGACCATCTCGGACAGGATGTCGCACGGCAGCTCCACGGAGCGCTCGAGGGCGATGGTGGGGAACTCGGGGAAGTCCGCCGGATCGAGGGTGTTCAGGCGGAAGGAGCTCTTCTCGCAGGTGATGGAGACCTGCCTGTCCGCGACCTCGAAGGAGACGGGGGCGTCGGGGAGGGTCTTGGTGATGTTGGACAGCATCTTGCAGGGGATGACGGTCTCGCCCTCCTCCTCGACGCGCGCCGCGATGCGGTGGCGGATCGAGATGGTGTAGTTCGATGTATGGAACTCGAGGACGCCCTCGGTTGCGCGGATGAGCACACCGGAGAGGATGGGGAGCGTGCTCGCCCCCGCGACGCCCTTCATGACGATCGAGAGCGCCTCGGAGAGCGCCGGTTGGCTGACGGTGAATCTCATGTGGCCGGTCCCTTCTTTTATATATCTATCTATATATCTACATCTAACAATAGTAATAAGCCTGTCGACGGTGTCGAAGAACGACATATCCCCAGATGGGGTCCGATATTTTTATCGTCTCGCGGATGTCGAGAACCGGCCCTGCTTTCGACAGCCGGTTTTGAACACCCATCCTTTGCACCGCCTCCTTCTCGTTTTCAACAGGTTCTGCCGAATCTTTCAAATGGTTTTCAACAGGTGTCACGACTTGATGAGGATGACGTTCCGGAGCTGCTGGAGCTCCTCTCCGAACCGCGCGTCCTCCTTCATCTTCTTCTCGACCACCTCGATGCTGTGGATCGCCGTGGTGTGGTTGCGGCCGAAGGCCTCGCCCACCGCCACCAGGGACAGCTCGCACATGCTGTTGGCGAGGTAGATGGCGACGTGGCGCGGGAAGGCGATGTTCTTGGTGCGCTTGCGGCTGATCATGTCCTCATGGCTCACGTGGTAGAACTCCTCCACGACGCCCTGCACGGTGTCGATGCGGACCTTCTTGCGCGCCGTGTCGAAGTACTCGTCGGCGATCGCGTCGATATCGGTCGCCGTGAGCTCGCCTCCTGCCTGCTCCTTCTCGTAGGAGAGGCCCGCGCAGCGCTCGCAGAAGCTCTCGAGCTCGCGGATGTTGTTGCCCGAGATGTCCGCCATATGGCGCAGGTGGTCGTCCGTGAGGTGGCCCTCCTCGAGCGCGATCCCGTCGAGGATCGAGATGCCGTCGGCATGCGGGGTCTCCGCCGCGTTCGCGCAGATGGTGTTCTCGTAGTAGTACTTGAGGATGCGGTACTTGGTCTCGAAGCTCGGCTCGGAGACCAGGCAGAGCATGCCGGAGTTGAAGCGGCTCGTGAGGCGCTCGTCCATCTCCAGCTTCTTGGGGGCGCGGTCCGAGGCGATGACGATCTTCTTGTTCTCGCGGATGAACTCGTCTACCAGCTGGAAGAAGAATTCGATGGACGCCTGGCGCCCGATGATGTTCTGGATGTCGTCGATGATCAGCACGTCCGCGTTGCGGTACTCGCGCATGATCGGCTCGCCCGGTCCGCGCTGCGACCCGAGGTCGCGCATGTAGTCGTCGAGGTACGCCTGGCTGTTCGCGTACTTGACGCGGATGTAGGGCTTCTCGCTCGCCAGGTAGTTCTTGATGGCGAAGAGCAGGTGCGTCTTCCCGAGCCCCGAGTTGCCGTATATGAACAGGCTCGTGCATTGCCCCGGCTCGTCCGCGAACGCCGCGAACCGCGCGGCGGACTGGTAGGCGTGGCGGTTCTCGTCGCCGAGGACGAAGTTTTCGAACGTGAACTTGGCGTTGATGCCCACGGCGGGGTAGGGTCCGTCCGATCCGTCGGACGTATCGGCCGCGGCCGCCGCGTCGGGTGCAGGCTGCGGGGCGGGCCCCGCCGCGGGCGCCGGCGCCTGCGCGGCCCCGTCCTCCCGCTTCATGTCCGCCATCATGCGGCGGAACTGGTCGGGCGACATGGTGTTGGTCACGCTCACGCGCCGCGGCCCTCCCTCCGCGGGCACGGCGAGCGCCGGTCCGCTGTGGTGCGATGCGGTTCCGGGTTCGGTCCGCGGTGCGGTGGAGGCCGCGTGTGCGACGACGGGTCCCATACCGCTTACCTGGTATGATGCAGTCGGCCTCTCTTCCTCGGTCATCGGCTTGCCCGCCTCGGAGCGCGCTTGGGGCGCGGTCGGCTGAACCGGTTCGGTGCGCGAGGTCGGGGTCCCCTCGTCGACCTGGGGGACGGTTATGTTGAGGGCGAGCGGGGCGAAGGCGATCTCCTCCAGGTACCGCTCGATCACCGTGCGCTGCTTCACCAGATACGAGTAGGCGAACCTGCTCGGCGCCTCGATCGTGAGGGCGTCCTCGGTGAGGTTGGTCGCCCGCGCGCTTGCGAGCATGTTGATAAGCCGCGTGTCGAGACCGTCGCGCTGGCAGAACGCGATCGCGTCGTCGAGCAGAAGCCGTGCCTCGTTATCCATCGTTCACCTCGGTTCCCGATTACTGCTGGTCCGTCTTGGATGCCAGGTGCGCCCGCCCGGCGTCGGTCAGGAAGCGCTTCTGCCCTCGCTTGACCACCAGTCCCTGGCTGCTGAGCGTCTCGAGCTCGCGGGACCAGGTGGGGGCGGAGGACCCGTAGGCGTGCGCGAGGTCCGTCGGCCCGCCGCTTCCGTGCTCCGCCAGGTAGGCAAGGGCCGCCTCGCCGCGCTCGCTCACGAACGCGGCGCCCGCCGGCGCCCCGCCTCCCGCCTGCCCGGCGGCGCCGACTTGGCTCCCGGGGCCCGCCGGGGGGTACCCCTGGGGAGGAACTCCCTGATAGGCGGGGTAGGGGGCATAGGGTTGAGCAGGGTATCCCTGCCCGGCAGGCGGCTGCGGGGGATAGGGCTGCATGTACGGTTGCTGGGCATAGGGCTGCGGGTAGGCCGCCGCCGCGCCCTGCGGCATCCCCGCGGCGCCGAATGCCCCTGCGCCGGGATAGGCCTGATGGTAGCTGTAGGGCTGCGGGGGATATCCGGCGGCCTGCCAGGGGTTTCCTCCTCCTGCCGGCGCCCCCGGGTAGGGTGCCTGGGCTGCCGCGAACCCGGTCGGCGCCGCGCCATCGGGCATCGGGGCCCCCGGTGCCGTGGGGGCTGCCTGCGCGCCCGCGCCCGTCGGGGCTCCGGGGCCGAGCGCCGCTCCGCCCTCGATCTCCGCCGCGCCGCGCACGGCGGCCCCCCGCCCGTGCGCCCGCTCGATCTCGGCGGCCCGCGCGGGGGCTATGGATACGGTCACGACCGTGCCCTGGTGCAGGTTGTCCTCGATGGACACCGCCCCGCCGGCATTCTCCAGGTACTGCTGGACCATGGGGAACCCGGCCCCCGTGCCCCTGATATAGCGTTTCTGGTTGCGGTCGGCGCTCGTCACGCCGAATTCGAACGCGCGCTCCTTGTCGTCGATGCCCGGCCCCTGGTCCGCGAAGCGGATGGTGTTCCCGTCATCGAGGATGGAGATGATGGGCTCGACGAAGTTCGCGTGGATGAAGTTCTCGACGATCTCGCGGATGACCATGAGCGAGATCCCGCCGCCCTGCTCCTTCATGCAGCGGTACACGGTGTTCGTAATCTCCTCGAGGTAGGTGCGCACGTCCTTGGGCGCGATGACGATCACCCGGGGGGTGGAGAGCATGTCGTCGTAGATGGCGATGCGGGTGGCGTAGGACACCTGCTCGGCGGCGTTCATATCCACAGCCTGCGCCCGCAGCTCGTCAGCGCCCCCACCGGTGATGTGGGCGTTATCCGGCGCGGGGTCACCCGAGTCGACGAATGGGTAGAAGTCATCGGACATGGTCTTCGCAATCTATGTATGTGGGCAGCCTCTACAGAATATCAGCTCGCCGTTCCGCACCTTTCAACAAGTTTTCCAATTCTGTTGAAAACTTTCGCACGGACATGAAAAGTTATCGACAGTTTCAACGCTACCTGTGGAAAACTCCCTGAAAGAACGTGAAAGATTTGCACAACGGTTCAAAACCTTTCGAAACCTGAGGCGCGCGTGGAGGACCTGTGCTGATATGCCCGCCGTTTCGTTGACATTTGCGCAGCATATTCCTACAATCTCTAAGCTCACGTGTCTATATCGTGTACGCACACGAAATGCAGCAGCAGGAGGAAACCAACCATGAAGCGTACGTACCAGCCCAACAAGCGTAAGCGCGCCAAGACCCACGGCTTCCGCGCCCGTATGGCCACCAAGGGCGGCCGCGCCGTCCTCGCCCGTCGTCGCGCCAAGGGCCGCAAGCGCCTGACCGTTAGCGATAAGTAGCATGCGTCTCGCATGAGGACGATCAAATCTCGACGTGACTTCGAGCGCGTCTTCCATCAGGGGAGGAGCTATCGGCATCCTCTGATGCGCATGACGGTTTGCAGCGTCGAACACGAAGGCGATCCTGGGCGGGTCGCCTTCGTTGCTGCGAAGCGCCTCGGTTGCGCGGTGGTGCGCAACCGTTCGAAGCGCGTCCTGCGCGAGGCGGCCCGCGCCTGCGGCCTCCCGCGACCGGGATACGAGCTGATCCTGTTCGCGACCCCGCGCACCCGGACGTCCTCTCCGAGCGAGATGCAGGCCGCACTCCGGTCGCTGTCCGCTCGGGCGGGTATCGATGGATAACAAGGCTGAAGTTCAAGCGCACCTGCCGCGGCGGATCGCCGTCGCCGCGGTGCGCTTTTATCAATCGGTCATCTCCCCGTTGCTGCCCGATTCGTGCATCTACACGCCGACCTGTTCGCAGTACGCCGTCGAGGCGATCGGGAAGTACGGCGTCCTGAAGGGCTGCTGGCTGGGGTTCCGCCGCATCCTGCGGTGCAACCCCTGGCGAGCCGGCGGCTACGACCCCGTGCCGTAAGGCGCGTCGCAATCATCGGAGGTTACATACATGTGGGACTGGATCGTTACCATCCTCTTCCAAATCCTGAAGCTCATCCAGGGCTTCGCGGTTGACTGGGGCCTGTCCATCATCATCCTGGTCGTCATCATCCGACTCATCCTGACGCCCCTCATGCTCAAGTCCTCGCGCTCTACGGCGCGCATGCAGGTGCTTCAGCCCAAACTCATGGAGCTTCAGGAGCGCTATGCGGACGACCCGCAGCGCCAGGCCGAGGAGATGCAGAAGTTCTACGCCGAGAACAAGTTCAACCCCTTCGGCAGCTGCCTGCCCCTCCTCATCCAGATGCCGATCCTGTTCGCGCTGTTCACGCTGCTCAACAACCTCCCGCAGTATTTCTCCGGCGAGAACTTCTCCTTCTACGGCATCCTCCCGGACCTCCAGGCCACCCCGAGCGGCACGCTCTCCCAGGGGATGGACGTCGCCGCCCCCTACCTTATCGCGCTTATCCTGTTCGCCGTGCTCACCCTCATCCCGCAGCTGTATATGGCGCGCAACCAGACCGGCCAGCAGGCCTCCAGCATGCGCATGATGGCGGTCGTCATGGCGGTTATGATGCTCTGGATCGGCTGGAACCTCCCCGCGGGCGTCCTGCTGTACTACGACGTCTCCTCCGCCTGGCAGGTCGCTCAGCAGCTCTTCGTCACGCAGCGCGTCATTGACAAGGCGAAGAAGGAAGAGGAGGAGCGCATGTCGAACGCCCCCATCGAGGTGGATGTCGTCCGCCGCGAGCGCAAGCAGCGCCCTCATAAGAAGCGCTAAGGTCTACTGACTTATTAGGTACCTAACTATTGGAGTGTGCCATGTCTGAGGAACTTCAGGAAGCAACGGTCGAGGTCATCGGTCAGTACCCCAAGATCGCGGAGCGCTATAAGGCGGGTGAGGAGCTGACGGACGAGGAGCTCGACACCATAGCTGACGTCGCCGTCTCCATCCTACGCGACCTGCTCGGGTTCTTCGATGCCTCCGATTCCCCCATCGACGAGTACGAGGGTGATGACGGGGAGCTTATCCTCGATGTGACCGCTCCCGACCTCGCGGTGCTCATCGGCCGTCACGGCCGTACCCTCGAGTCGCTGCAGTCCCTCTTCTCCCTGCTCGTCAGCCGCCGCCTCGGTTTCCGCTATCCCGTGGCCGTGGATGTCGAGGGCTACAAGAGCCGCCGTCATGACAAGGTCATCTCCATGGCCCGCTCCGCAGCCGCGCGCGCCGTGCGTCAGCACTCGACGGTCAATCTTCCTCCTATGAGCGCATATGAGCGTCGTCTCGTTCATATCGCTCTGCGCGATGACGACCGGGTCGACACCCATTCCGAGGGCTCCGATCCTGAACGACGGGTTGTCATCACGGTCCTGTAGACCTGTCCTCCATCCTGCTTCTGTTGGGGCGTACCGAACGGTGCGCCCTTTTCTTTTGTGTTTGCGACTTATGGGTGCAATCATACCTGTCTCTACCTGCAAACTGACTGAAATCCACGCATCGTGGATTTCAGTCAGTGGCTGATTCGCCTGTCCTCAACCGCCTCGCTTTCGCATGCTGCGACCTCAGAGTGTTCGATCTGCCTTTTTCAACTCCCGTCTTCTGGTGGCGACTGCGGACTGACCCGTACGGCTTCCAATTGCCCGTCCTCTCTTCATGTGGTTCGTTGAGCAATATTTCAGCTGAGGAAATGTGTAGCTCCCTATGAAGGTGTCCTGGCTGCAGTAGGGGAGGGAGTGGTCGCGCTTTTAGATTGCCGAGTCTCTTTTTTGAGCTATTCACGTTGCGAGGTTCTGGTCGACTTCCCTTGCGACCTCTTTCTGTCCCTGCGCTCTCCTAAATCCCCTCTCCGTTCAAATAGTCTTGGTCTCCAAGTTCTTGGCGAACTGAACCTGGGTCTGTTGACGGTTATCCGTACCCCACCGATGAATCCCTTGCTTCACATGAACCTGTTCGTCTGTTGCCCTGTTTCCTTCACACCCATCGCCGTGCTCAGATCCCTAGGTCTCCACCACCCACGCCCCTTGGCCTTCTCTGTTTCGCAGCTCTCCTATGTAGGCTGATATCTCATATATGTATCAGTTAATCGCTGCGATCGTTCAGAGTGCAAGGCGGTCGTGCCGTGTGCTTGTTGTGCCACTGGTTGCATGCATGCCGTATCACCGTTGTGTTGTCAGAAGCGCTGAATCTGTTGAATGAATCCACGTCAAAGTTCAGCTTCACCGTTTTTATCCATCCAGTTCGCTCTTTGCTTCTCATAGCGGGTGACTGATCCCGCCATGTGACCGGCCATGTTCCGATTGTGGGTGAACCGTACCTTCTTGCCCTTCAGTTCTCCCCTGTATGCAGCTTTTGCTTTTGCACTACAACGCCTTCCAGTAACAGCAGTTGGAGCATATACATATGATGTATATGGCTAAGCTCCCCTGACTGACAGGTACCTCCCTCCTTGTTGGTACACTTCTTCTGTCAATTCAGCTGGGAGGACCACTGCAATGTCACAAGAACAGCGCACTATCAACATTGAACCGATTTCCTCTGACGTCGATCTCGAGGGCATGACCAAGGCTCTCGTAAATTACTGCGATTCGTTTGGTATCAGCATCTCCATAGAGGCCGCTCGTCGCTGCATCGAGCATTTCCTCTATGTCATTCAGGTAAATCAGGTAATCAACCTTACCCGCATCACCGATATCGATGAGGGAATCGTCCTCCATATCCTCGATTCACTTATGTTCCTGCCTTCCCTCAACCTTCATGCCTCCGAGCATGTACTGGATATGGGCACCGGTGCCGGGTATCCCGGTCTTCCTCTTGCGGCTACCTCAAACGCTGATATCGTCTTACTCGATTCAGTTGGCAAGAAGATTCGTGCTGTCTCCGCGTTCATTGATGCTCTTGGCTTGGAAAATGCCCATGCCCTACACACTCGTGTCGAGGATTACGCGCGCGAGAACCCCTCTTCCTTCGACTGTGTTGTCGCTCGAGCTGTTGCGCCCCTCAGTGTTCTTCTCGAGTATGCGGCTCCTCTTCTGAAGAAAGATGGCAGGCTTGTTGTTTCTAAGGCCCCTCTTTCTGATGAGGAGCGTTCTTCTGGACTTCGAACTGCGAAGATCACCGGATTTGTGCTCTCTGACCTCAAGGAATTTGAACTTCCTTGCAACCTGGGCTCACGCCAGATGCTCACCTTTGTGAAAGCCGGTACATCAAAGGTGAAGCTTCCTCGAGCGACCGGACTCGCTCGTAGAAAGCCGCTTGCCTGATTGTTTCACGTGAAACATAATGATTTCATCATGCGTTTCACGTGAAACCATGGTAGAGAGTGTTTCACGTGAAACATCTACCAGCACTCCGGAAACGTCTACATCAACTGAACCAAGGAGGAGTTGTGGGATTTCGGGATGTAAAACGCTCGAAGAAGGGTATCAACACCCGAATTATCGCGATAATCAACCAAAAAGGCGGCGTAGGCAAATCGACAACTGCCGTAAATCTTGCAGCGGCGCTCGGTGAGCTGAAATACAAGGTTCTGGTCGTAGATTTCGACCCGCAGGGAAATACGACAAGCGGATTCGGCATCGAGAAAGAACAGCTGGAGAATTGCGTCTACGATTCCTTGCTCCATGACGTGCCCGCAGAGCAGATTATCCAGGATACGGAATGCAACAAGGTGTTCGTCGTTCCCGCGACAATCCAGCTTGCCGGAGCGGAGATCGAGCTCGTGTCAACGATGGCGCGCGAAACAAGGCTCAAGGATCTCCTTGAGCCCGTTGTCGATGAGTTCGATTTCATCTTCATCGATTGCCCGCCGAGTCTGGGCCTGCTCACGATCAATGCTCTCACTGCAGCAGATAGCGTCCTGATCCCCATCCAGTGCGAATACTACGCCCTGGAGGGTGTCACGAAGCTTCTCGAATCGATGCGTATGGTCAAGGGCCGCATCAACAGGGAGCTCGATACCTTCGGTGTTCTGCTCACGATGTATGATTCCCGTACCTCGCTCTCGAATCAGGTTGTTGAAGAGGTCCAGAACTACTTCGGTGAGAAAGCGTTCAAGACCTGTATTCCGCGTTCTGTGAAGGTCTCTGAGGCTCCGTCCTTCGGGATGCCGGTTGTCACCTACGCTCCGAACAACAAGGGAGCGCAGGCGTATATGCAGCTTGCGAAAGAGGTGGTGCGTCGTGCCTAGCCCGAAGAAAAAGGCTCTTGGTCGCGGGCTCGGTGCTCTCATGCAGGAAGCCCAGACGGAGACAGGCAGTGCAAGTACTCAGCCTGACAGCACGGTCTCGATCGAGAAAATTCATCCTAATCCGAAGCAGCCGCGCACACACTTCAATGAGACGGAACTCGAGGAGCTCAGCGAGTCGATCCGTGAGCACGGTGTCCTTCAACCGTTGCTTGTAAGGAAGAAAGGTGACGAGTTCGAGATCATAGCGGGGGAGCGAAGGTACCAGGCATCGAAGATCGCCGGGCTCTCCGAGTTGCCCGTCATCATCAAGGATGTTGACGACCAGAAGATGCTCGAGCTTGCGTTGATTGAGAACCTCCAGCGTTCCGACCTGAATCCCATCGAAGAGGCGAAGGGTTACCGCCAGCTCATCAAGGCGAGCGGTATGACGCAGGAGGCCCTCTCAAAGGCGGTTTCAAAATCACGTTCGGCGATCACGAACTCTCTGAGACTGCTTGATCTTCCGGAAAGGGTCCAGGAGCTTCTCTTCGAAGGGAAGCTGACTGCAGGGCATGCGCGCGCGATTCTGGCTGTGCCGTTCGAGGAACAGCGCATCAAACTTGCTGAGAAGGTCGTTGCTGACGGTTTGTCGGTGCGAGCGACAGAGAACCTTGCACCGTTGTTTTCTGTCGGGGAGACGCCGAAAGCACCCCGACCGGTTACCCCGCAATCGTATAAGAAGGCTGCACGCGTTCTCCGTCAGGTCTTCAACACGAATGTCAGGGTGAAGTCCACGCGCGGTAAGAACAAGATCGAGATCGAATTCAAAGACGAGGATGAGTTGGCTAGGATTCTCGAACAGGTGATGGAAACCGAGCGAGAGGACGGTGGTATGGATGAGGAATAAGATCATCGCGGCATCCATCTCGTTGGTGGCGATCGTTGCCGGTGCGTTCGTTGGATATAAGCTCGCAACAGATGCAGAGCTCAGGGGCAGGCTGACGCGGGGCGCACGCGATGTCTATCAAACGTCTAAGAAGCGCGTCGGGGATATGACGGAGGATGTGGCCGTCAGGACCGCGAAGATGACCAAGAACCCTAAGATCAACCAGGAATGGGTTTCGAATCAGTGGGAGAGCATCGGGTACTAAGGTACCTAATCATTTCTGCGTTCAGTAGCGAGTCTCGGAGTGGGGGCATCGATACGCTCCCACATCCTGAGACCGGCCGATCGTATGGCGAAACCCGTTTCACATGAAACCATAGCCTTGGTTCATTGTAGAAAGCGCCCGGTTCCTCGTAGGGAACCGGGCGCTTCGGCATCGGGGTGCACAGGATGGAGAGGAGGCGGCCGGGACTAAGCTCCCTGGACGTGAACCTGCTTCTGCTTGAGCTGTCCGCACGCCGCGTCGATATCGTTACCGCGGGAGTTCCTGATGGTGGTCTCGACACCGTGCATGGTGAGACGACGCTGGAGAGCCTCGATCTTATGCATGGGAGAGGGCTTCAGGAGGCTTGCGGGCGTGTCGTTGAGGGGGATGAGGTTCACATGGCATAGAGTGCCCTGGCAGAAGTCGATCAGAGCCTCCATCTCGGGGTTGGTGTCGTTGACGCCCTCGATCATGGCGAACTCATAGCTCGGTCGACGCCCGGTCTTCTCGACATAGGACTGGAGCGCCTCGTGGAGGCGGAGGAGCGTGTACTTCTTCACGCCGGGCATGAGCTGGTTGCGCGTGCTCTGGACCGCGGAGTGCAGGGACACCGCGAGGGTGAACTGCTCGGGGAGCTCGGCGAAGCGCTTGATGCCGGGGATGACGCCGCAGGTGGAGACGGTCAGGTGCCGCGCGCCGATGGCAAAGCCGTCAGGGTCGTTGAGGATGCGCAGGGCCTTGACGGTCTCATCGAAGTTGGCGAAGGGCTCGCCCTGACCCATGAAGACGACACTCGTCACGCGTTCGCCGAAGTCGCGCGCGACATGGGCGACCTGGTCGACGATCTCGCGCGCGGTGAGGGAGCGGGAAAGGCCGTTGAAGCCGGTCGCGCAGAAGGCGCAGCCCATGGCGCATCCGGCCTGCGTGGACACGCAGACGGAGAGCTTGCCCCGGCTGGGCATGCCGACCGTCTCGACGGAGGTGCCGTCAGGGTATTCGAGCAGGTACTTACGGGAACCGTCATGGGAGACCTGCTTGACGAGCTCGACGGGCGTGGTGAAGGCGAAGCGCTCGGTGAGCTGCTCGCGGAACTTCTTCGGCAGGTTAGTCATCTCGTCGAACGAGGAGGCGTTCTTCTGGAAGAGCCACTCCTCGAGCTGCTTCGCGCGGAACGCGGGCTGTCCGAGTTCGGCGACGAGGCCGACGATGTCGTCATGGGTGAGCGCGCGGATGTCGCGCAGGCGATTTGAACGTTGCATAACGTACCTTTCACAGGGGTGTAAACGAAACAAGCATCTATACAATAAGGTACAGCACGGCGCGGCGATGCGGTATCGCCGCGCATAGGACACACATCATCGGGCACCGGAGGTGCTGCAGGGAGGGGTCGGCCATGGAGGGCAGGTCGAGGGACGGGATTCGCGTCGCGGTGCTGGCAGGGGGCTTCTCCTCGGAACGGGAGATCTCCCTCGCGTCCGGCGAGCATGCCATGAAGGCCATCAGGGAGGCCGGGTATGGGGCCGTCGAGCTGCTCGACCCGTCTGCCCCCGGGTTCCTCGCCGCCATGGAGGGCGGGTCGTGGGACGTCGCCTTCATCGCGCTGCACGGCGCGGGCGGTGAGGACGGGATGATCCAGCACGTCCTCGAGTACCTGGGCGTCCCCTATACGGGATCGGACGCTGCATCCAGCGTGTGCGGCGCCGACAAGGAGCTCTCCAAGCTCCTCTATGAGCGCGCGGGCATACCGGTTGCGAAGGGGGTCGCCCTGGAGCGCGGCCAGGGCTACGACGTCCCCGCAATCATCGAGGAGCTGGGGCGGGACCTCTTCGTCAAGCCCGCGATCAACGGCTCGAGCTACGGCGTAAGCAAGGTCGAGGACGCATCGCAGCTCCCCGCGGCAATCGAACGTGCGTTTGATTTCAGCGACAAGGTGCTGATCGAGCAGCGCCTGGTGGGTGTCGAGGTCAGCGAGGGCGTTCTCGGGGGAGAGGACCTGACGGCGCTGCCTGTCGTGGAGATCAGGTGCCCCGCGGACTCCGAGTTCTACGACCTGGACGTGAAGTACGTGGACCCCACGGATATCCACAGGATCCCCGCGGAGCTCGCCGCCGACGATTACGCTCGGGTCCAGGAGCTCGCCTGCCGGGCGCACCGCGCGCTCGGTTGCACGGGCTTCTCGCGCAGCGATTTCATCGTCACGGATCAGGGGCCGGTCATCTTGGAGACGAACACGATCCCGGGGATGACCGAGACCTCGCTGTTCCCGGATGAGCTGCGCCACGCCGGGATCGCGTTCTCCGAGGCCTGCGCCCAGCTCATCGACATCGCCCTCGACCGCGCTGCGGACGTGGCGGAGAGGTAGAACCATTGGCAACCATAGCTGAGGCGGTGATGGCGGGCACGCCCGACTTCGTCGTCAGGAACTACGAGACCCTGGTGGACCGGGCCCGTACCCGCACGTTCGGCCTGATCGAGGAGGACGTGATCGTCCTCGATACGGAGACGACCGGTCTGTCCGTGCAGGACAACAAGCTGATAGAGATCGCAGCGGCCCGCCTGCGGGGACGCGAGGTCGTCGACCGTTTCGACACCTTCGTGCATCCCGGAGGGCCCATCCCGCCCGAGATCGTGCGTCTGACCGGCATCACGGACGCCGACGTGGCGGCCGCGCCCTCGCCGGAGGAGGCGGTCGCGGCCCTCGAGGAGTTCGTGGGCGGATGCCCGGTCATCGCCCACAACGCCGCGTTCGACCGGTCCTTCATCGAGGCGGTCAAGGGCGGCGTGCGCGTGAGCGAGGTGTGGATCGACTCGCTCGCCCTGTCGCGCATCGCGCTGCCGCGCCTGGCCTCCCACAAGCTGTCCGCCCTCGCCGAGCTGTTCGGGTGCAGCGCGGTGTCGCATCGCGCGAGCGATGACGTGGACGCCCTGTGCGGCGTCTGGCGCATCCTCCTCACGGCGCTTGCGGACCTGCCGCGCGGCCTCATGCGGCGCCTGGCCGACATGCACCCCGATGTCCCCTGGAGCTACCGTCCCATCTTCTCCTACCTAGCAGGGGAGGACCCCGACGGCATCTTCTCCCTCGCCGCGGCGCGCGCCGAGGTCCTGTCCGCGGACGCCCCGCTGGAGCGGGTCGATGCCGACGAGCTCCCGGGGCTGGCGATGCCGAGCGGCGACGAACTCCAGGCGCAGTACGCGCCGGGCGGTCTGGTCAGCCGCATGTACCCCGGGTACGAGCCGCGCAGCGAGCAGGTCGAGATGGCCTGCGAGGTGCGCGACGCGCTCGCGACGTCGACCCATCGGGTCATCGAGGCGGGTACCGGCGTCGGAAAGTCCGTGGCGTACCTGGTCCCCCTCGCGGAAGCGGCCCGCCGCAACCGCATCACGGTGGGTGTGGCGACCAAGTCCAACAACCTCGCCGACCAGCTCATGTACCATGAGCTCCCGCGCCTGGCGCGCGAGATGGAGGGCGGGCTGACCTTCTGCGCGCTCAAGGGGTACGACCACTACCCCTGCCTGCGCAAGCTCGAGCGCCTCGCCCGCTCCACGGCCGAGATCAAGACCAACCGGGACCCCGCCGACACCCTGACCGCCATGGCGGTCATCTACGCGTACGTCTGCCAGTCCCCCACCGGGGACCTCGACGGGCTGGGGATCCGGTGGCGCAGCGTCAACCGCGCCGACCTCACCACCCCCTCGAGGGAGTGCGCACGCAGGCTGTGCCCCTTCTTCCCGGACAAGTGCCTGGTCCACGGCGCCCGCCGTCGCGCCGCGCGGGTCGATGTGGTGGTGACCAACCACTCGCTGCTGTTCCGCAACGTCGCAGCCGAGGGCAAGATCCTGCCCCCCATCCGCCACTGGGTGATCGACGAGGCGCATTCGGTCGAGCGCGAGGCGCGTCGCCAATGGGCGCTGTCGGTGTCCGCGGAGGAGTCGCGGGCGGCGTTCGAGCGGCTGGGCGGGGAGCGGTCCGGGGCGCTCGGCCAGATGATCCGCAACCTCGCGGGGTCGGATGCGGCGACGCTCTACATGGGCCTTTCGGCCAAGGCGGTCGCCAGTGCCCAGCGCGCCTCGCTGGCCATGGCCGACCTCTTCGACGGGGTGCGCGACCTCGCGCGCCGCGGGCGCTCGGACGGGTACGACAACGCGAACATCTGGATCGGCCCCGAGATGCGCGCCGGCGCTCCCTGGCAGGCCTTCCTTCCCTGCGGGCTGACCGCCGTGGACGCGCTCGACGAGGCTCATCGCAACCTCTCCTCGCTCGTCGAGACCGTGTCGCAGGACAAGCCGGAGTTCGTGGTAGACGTGGCGGACGCCGCGCGCCGGGTGGGGGAGATGCACGACGCCCTCGCTCTCATCATGGTGGGCGAGGACGAGCGCTACGTGTACTCCCTGCAGGTGAACAGGCGCCTGCGCGCCGGGGGCGAGTCGCTGACCGCCGAGCTTCTCGATATCGGCGAGATGCTCGCCGAGCGCTGGCTGCCCGAGGCCCACAGCGCGATCTTCACCTCCGCGACCATCTCCATCGCGGGGAACTTCAGCCACTTCGAGCGCGCGGTCGGCCTGAACCGGCTGCCGAAGGGGAGCTCTCGGGCCCTCCACCTCGATTCGAGCTACGACTTCGACGAGAACATGACCGTCGTCGTGGCCGGGGACGTTCCGGACCCGCGCAGCCGCGACGCGTACCTCGACACCCTGGAGCAGCTGCTCGTGGACGTCCATCTTGCCATGGGCGGCTCGTCGCTCACCCTGTTCACCAACAGGCGCGACATGGAGGAGCTGTACGCCCGGGTCGAGCCGCGCCTCTCCGCCGCCGGGCTCGAGCTCGCGTGCCAGCAGCGCAACGCCTCGGCGCGCCAGCTGCGCGACCGGTTCATCTCGGAGAAGAGCTCCTCGCTGTTCGCCCTGAAGGCGTTCTGGGAGGGGTTCGACGCATCGGGTGACACCCTGCGGTGCGTGGTGATCCCCAAGCTGCCGTTCTCAAGCCCCACGGACCCGCTGTCCTGCGAGCGCGGGCGCCGCGAGGAGCGCGCCTGGGCGCAGTACGCCCTTCCCGAGGCGGTGCTGGAGGTCAAGCAGGCCGCCGGCCGCCTGATCCGCTCGTCATCCGATGTGGGCGTCCTGGTCCTCGCCGACTCGCGCCTGGTGACCAAGGGGTACGGGAAGAAGTTCCTGAACTCGCTGCCCACCTCGGGCTATCAGCGTATCGAGAGCGGGAGCGTGGGTCGTTACCTGGAGCTGTGGCGCCGCGCCCACGAGCGGTAGGGAGCCGGCATGGGGCGCGGGGCGTCCGTTCCGCCGCGAGGCGGAACGGGACGGGCGCAAGACCGCTTCCTCCTGTATCCCGCATGGCGGGGCCCGCATTGACGATATCCCCCGCAGGCGTCGGAGCGGAGCGGTGCGCGCGGGCCGGGGACGACGGGCGCCCGGCCCGTCGCCTCAGCGCGTCAGGCCGTCCGCGTAGGCGGCAAGGCCCTCCCTCAGCGCCCCCGGCCCCTCGATGACCAGGTCCCCGCCGGCGGAGAGGACCTGGTCGAAGAGCCAGGCGTCCGACGAGTACCAGAGCGTGAACGCGCACCGGCCGTCCGGGAGCACCTCGACCTCGCCGATCCCCGCCCAATCGAGGCGCTGGACGAGGCCGGCGTCGGCGGCGACGAGGCGCGCGGCCCTCCCGCTCGCCCGCAGGCTTTCCGCCGTGCCCGCATGGACCTGCGGATGGCGGTCGACGGAATCGTCGGTGAACGACACCCCCGCGATGCGGTCGAGGCGGTACCGGCGCTCGGCGTCCTTCTCGACATCCCAGCCCACAAGGTAGGAGGCCCCGTCCTCGTCGGAGATCAGCATGGGGTCCACGAGGCGCCCGCTCGGCGAGTCCTCGCCGAGCGCCCGGTAGGAGATGCGGCATCGTATGCCGTCTTCGATCGCCTCCGCGAGCGCGGTGAACCACGACCCGTAGCGCGCCGGTTCGGCGACGCGCGTCCCCTGGGCGTCCGCCTCGCCGATATAGGGCATGACCGCGTCTCGGATGCGCCCGCGCGTCCCCGCGTCGATGTCTAGGGCATCGAGGACGTGGGCGATGACCAGCGCCTCCTCCATGGTGAAGCGCCGCGGCGAGAGCAGCGCGGCCTCGCCCTGCAGGCGGATCTCGCCGTTCGCGACCGAGATCGCCGCCCGCGCCCCGCTCGTCCGGTCGGAGAGGGCGGAGACCGTCTCCACCACGGCGTCGACATCGCCCGGACGCACCCCGAGCATCCGGGCCGCCTCCGCGCGGGCGATCCGCTGCCCGGGCGCCGCGGAGAGCGCCTCGAGCAGGCGGATCCCGGCCGTCACGAGCTGCTCGGCGGTCAGGTTCTCAGGCTTCGGCATGGGCCGCCACCGCCTTTCCGATCAGGGAGTTCCATTCATCGACCAGCTTCTGCGGGGAGAAGGGCCTCATGCTCGCCTGGGCGTGGGAGAGCGCGAACGCGGCTGCGGCGCGCATGTCGCGCACCTTGACCGTCCACAGGCGCCTCCCGTCGACCAGATGCTCGAGCTCGCCGCGCCCATGGGTGATGGCGACGACCTCGTCCTCCCCGATCGAGCCGTCGAAGGTGAAGCAGGCCTTGCTCGCCAGCCCCCCGGCGATATCGAAGGGCAGGAACAGGTAGTCGCGCACGTCGAACCACGGCGGGACGGTATACGATCCCGCGGGCCTCCAGCAGCGCGTGACGCGGTCGGCGCGGAAGGTGCGCACCCCGCCCGACTGCTCGTCCAGACCGACGTAATAGGTGTGCCCGTCCTGCATGAAGACGCCCCAGATCTCGAGGGTGCGCTGGCTTTCCGCACCCCGCGCGTCCAGGTAGGCGAAGCGTATCCTGCGCTTCATGGCGAAGGCGGACCACAGGGCGTCCGCACAGCGCCCCGCTCCGCCGTCGTCCCCGTCGCACCGGTCCGTCCCGTCCTCCCGTCGTGTCTCCCCGGCATCCGCCCCGCTGCCGGGTCCCTGCGTCAGGGCGACGAGCTTTGAGCGGATGCCGAGCAGCGCCTGGCGGTAGGGGATCTCCTGCCGGGACAGGCTCTCGTCCACGGCGCGCAGGAGCGTGTCGGCGTCGTCCCGGGAGATGACGCCGGCGGGCGCGTAGGTGGAGGCGCGGTCGATGGTCCAGCGGCTCCCGTCGGTCGCCGTCGCCCCCTCGTCGCGCACCTCCACGACATGGATGCCGTGCTCGGCGAGCCGGTCCCGGTCGCGCTTGAACTTCTTGAGGTCGGACGCCCGGTTGTCCGAGCCGTAACCCAGGTCGGAGTCGCTCACGATCTGCTCGGTGGTGAGCGGGTTGGAGGATGAGTTGAGGACGAACAGGAGGTTCAGAACGCGCAGGGCGGTCTCGTTGCGGCCGCGCCCGCCGTCTGCCTCGGAGCTCTTGCGCACGCTCATGCGGGGCCCTTTCTGACGTGAGGGGAATCCAAGGCTGCAACCCATTCTAGGAAAGCCGCGCCCGCTCGTGCCCCGCGGGTCCGCTGAACGACACGAGGAAACTACGGGGGCGAGCCCGCCGCGCGCGAGCGGGGGTCGGTCCGCGCCGCCGCCGTGAGAGGGCCGCATGCGACCGAATCCGAGGCCCCGCGCTTCGATATGGAGATAGGTGGATGAACGGGCCGCAAACGCCGGTGAGAGGAGGGCACCGCTGCGGCGGGATGGGGTTCAGGGTATACTTTCGACTACATACGGACCCATCGCCTGCGCGAAAGGTCCGCATAACAGGACAAACGATGCGGAGCCCCTATGGCCAATACCCAGAAATATCTGAACCACCTGCTTCAGAACATCGGTATAACCCCAGCGTGCAGCGAGGAGGAGCGCGCAGCCGCCGACGAGCTCGCGCGCATCTTCTCCCGCCATGGCTTCGAGCCCGAGATACAGGAGTTCACGTCGTCCTCGTCTCCCAAGCTCGTGCGCGCCATCCTGTGCACCGTGCTGTTCGTGGCGACGGTGCTCATGGGCATCGGGGGCGCCCTGGGTGTCGTCGGCACCATCCTCGTGATCGCCTGCGCGGCGCTGTTCGTGCTCGAGCGGACGGGGCGCATCGCATATCCGCAGATCGGGTCGGGCGGCCTGTCCCAGAACGTCATCGCGTACCACAAGGCCGAGGGGCCGCTCGCCTCTCCGCGCAACCGCCCGGTGGTTGTGGTCGCCCATTACGACTCCCCGCGCGCGGACATCCTGGCGGAGCACCCGTACTCCACCTACCGTCCCATCCTCGTGAAGGTGCTCCCCTTCGCCATGGTGGTCCCCGCCGCCATCGGGATCGTGAGGGTCTTCCCGGTCCCCGATGCCGCCAAGATCGTGCTGTGGGTGCTCGCCATCCTCGTGTCGCTCGTTCCTCTGGCGAGCGCCGTCGCGACCTTCCTCAACCGCTACGCCCTGCCCTACACCTCGGGGTCCGTGTGCAACAAGTCCTCGGTCGCCGCGATGCTCGGCGTGATGGACTCGGTCGCCCCGTTCCGCGGCTCCTCGGAGTTCCCCGACGACGTCCCGTTCGAGCAGTTCATGGCCGAGCAGGTCGAGCTCTACGGTGACGAGCTGGTCCCCGAGCCGCATCCGGTCGAGGTCTCCGCCCGCGCCGAGCGCGAGGAGCAGCAGGACCTCGTCGCCGAGCTCCCCGACGCCCAGGCCCCCGCCGCGCCGCAGGACGCGGCGTTCGAGCGGGCCGTCCCGTCCGATCCGTTCGTATCCGAGGCGCCCGCCGATCAGGTTCCGCTCGAGGGTGCGACCATCGAGATGCCCGCGCTCGACGTGGACGGCGCCCCCGCAGCCGATGCGACGGCCTCCTTCGAGGTGGTCTCCATCCCCGATGGCAGCGAGTCCGTCGAGGAGATGCCGGAGGAGGAGCCCGCCGACCGGCTTCCCGTGAACGCCGCCGGCTGCCTGCGCTACGGAACCGACATCATCCGAGCCCTCGGCATGGTCGATGCCAGCTGCGCGATCGAGTACGAGCCCGACGCGCTGCCCGCCCCCGCGCCGCGTCCCGCTTCCGCCCGGGAGGTGCGCCCCGCCGAGCCCCGCCCGCAGGGTCCCGTCCAGACGGAGGCCCCCCGTGCTGTCGCGGAGCCGGTCGTCGCGCCGGTCAGCGCCCCCGCCGCCGAGCGCGTTCCCGCCCCCGCGCCCGTTCAGCCCGCACCCGAGGTTTCCGAGCAGCCCGCGTATGCGCCCCTCCAGGAGCAGCCCGCGGCCCCGGAGCCGGCGTATGCCGACGCCCCGGTCGAGGAGCTGCAGGCTCCCGCCGTGTTCGATGCGGAGCAGTTCGAGGGCGCGCCCACGGAGGATGCGACCGGCGTGGACGCCTACGACGAGCCCGTCCCCGTGCGCGACCCGTTCGAGTACATCGCCGAGCCGGCGTACGACGAGGACCTCGACGTCGAGGATGAGGACGACCTCCCCGAGCTCGACCTGGACGATCTGAACATCACCGACGAGGAGATCGCATCCGCGATCCCCGCCGAGTACACGCTCGCCGACGACGAATCCGATGACGGGTCCGCCGCGGACATCGAGGACGGTCTCGACGGCTTCGCCTTCCAGGAGGAGGCTGAGGAGGAGCCGCAGCCCGCCGACGCGACGGTCACCATGGACGCCTCGGTGTTCGACGAGGCGGAGGCCTTCGAGGCGTCGGAGTCCATCGATGTCGAGGGGGCGGCCGCTGCCGCCGAGGACGGGCTCCCCGTCGATGACGAGGACGCTTTCCAGGCCGTGGATGCGGGGGACGTCGACGATACCGACGGCTCCGCGGAGACCGCGTTGTTCGACATCCCCGCCGCCGAAGACGAGGCGGGCGCATATGACGAGGAGCTTTTCGAGGGAGACGAACCCGTCGACCTCGATCCCCCCGCCGCCGATGCGTTCGATCTCTATGACGACGACGATGTCGAGATCATGCAGGCGATCTACGAGATCCTCGATGACCAGGACGGGTCGGATGAGGACGACGAGGAGCTCGTGAGCGAGCTCGAGCCCGTCGAGCCCATCGATGCCACCTCCACGTTCGAGCCCATGGACGAGACGGTCGCGCAGGCGGTCGTAGACGATGACGGGCTCGAGGATGGTTCCGCCGACGAGCTTCCCGAGGACGAGGATGCGGAGTCCGCATCCGAGGACGGGGATGAGCCGCAGGCGGATATGGAGGCCGGCGACGACGCATCGGTTTCCGATGACGCTGACGAGGTCGATGTCGCCGCGGGGGATGTCCCCGATGCCGCGGCGTCGGAGGAGGAACCCGTGCGCGGCGGGACGCAGGCGTTCGATATGACGGCCGCCGTCGACCGCACGCAGGCCACGCCCCCGGTCGCCCCTGTCGACACGACGATGCCCCAGCCGGTCGAGACCGTCGACTCGCTCATGGCCCAGATCGCCGCCGAGCCTCCTGCGCGCCCGCAGCGGTCCATCAACCTTCCGGACATCTCCGCCCCCGCACCGCAGAGCGCCCCCAGCGCCTCCGTGCAGCAGCGGACCATGCCCAACATCCCGAGCCCTGCGCCCCAGCAGCGGACCATGCCCAACGTTCCGTCGCCCGCTTCGGCTCCGGCGAACCGTTCGGCCCTGTTCGACCTGCCCGACCCCTCGGCGAGCGCCGGCGACCCGCTGGCGAACGTCGGAGGCGGCACCGGGTCGGTCCGCAGCTCCTCGACGTCGCGCTTCACGGTCATCAACACCGCCGACATCCCCATGCCGACGACCCCTCCCGAGGGCACCTTCGAGACCATCTCGGCTCCTGCACCCGTCGAGAAAAAGAAGAAGCGCTCCCGCGGCGGCCTGTTCGGCCGCAAGAAGAAGCGTGAGGAGTCCAGCATGAGCGACTGGCTCGGCGTGGACGACGACTTCGATGCCAAGCGCTCCGGGCGCGATATCGGCTCGTGGGACAACTTCGAGGGCGATGACGGCTGGAAGGGCGGCGCGACCGGCGACGGGGACCTGACCGAGGCCGAGCTGCGCGGCGCCATCGCCTCGCTCGGCGATGATGAGCTGCTCGGTCACGACATCTGGTTCGTGGCCACGGGTTCGGCGGAGAACGGCAACGCCGGTATCCGCACGTTCCTGGAGACCCATCGCGATAAGCTGCGCGGCGTCTTCCTCATCAACCTCGAGTGCGTCGGCGCCGGCAGGCTCGCCATGGTCGCCCGCGAGGGCGAGCGCCGCGTCCTCAAGGGGGACAAGCGCATCATGGGGCTCATCTCGCGTGTCTCCGCCGACTTCCACCACGAGATCGGTGCGGTGGAGATGCCGTATCTCGACACCGATGCGCACGCCGCAATGGAGATGAGCCTGCGCTCTGTGACCCTCGGCGGCGTCGACGGGTCCGGGTTCGCATACTCGCACAGCGAGCGCGACCTGCCGGTGAGCGTCGATGTCGACAACATCGCACTCGCGGCCGACGTGGTGACCGAGGTCATCCGCCGTTCCTAAGGCAAGCGGCCGGGTGTCGCCGCGCGCCCGAGGAGAACCGAAGCGTTGAACGGGGTCGCATCCCAAGCGGATGCGACCCCGTTCCGTTCGGCGGCGCAAAGGCTGCTCCCTCGGTTTTCTGCGACCTCGGGGGCATGACCTCAAGTCTTCAGCGCGTTCAGGTGCGCGTCTCAGCCGTTCAGCTGGGTTGAGAGGCGAATTCCGGCGTCATCTGCCAGCTCCTTCCACAGGGTGCCGGGGCGTATCCCTCAGCTCTCCAATTCCCAAGCCGTCGAGGCGCAGCCTCAACCTTCCTATGAGAGGTGCTCGGCGAGATAGTCGATGATATCGGAGGATTCGTACAACGGATCGCCGTCGATGAACAGGCAGGGGACCTGTCGTTTCCCACCGACCTCGATCAGGCGGGACTCCGCCTCCCGATCTTGCGTGATGTCGCGGAGGGGAAGCTCGATACCGTGCTCTCCCATGTAATCGAGCACCCTGTGGCAGAACGGGCAACCGGGCATGATGAAGAGCTCGTAGTTCTCGGTGGTCATGAGTGTCCTTTCGTTTCGGGAACACGGCCATAGGCTCTTGTACCCAGATACATCGGCGTCTGGATATTGCGCGCAATCGGATACCCGACGGGGTCTTCGGGGGTATACCATCAGAAGGCCGTGTCCTGATAGCATAGAGGGACCGCTGAGCGTATCGAGGAGGTCGCGTGTTCACGTTTATCAAGCGCCACTGGGTGGCCTATCTTGTCGGCGCGCTGATCGCCCTCGCTCTCGGGTTCGGTGTCGCGTACGCCGTCGGCGTGATCGGGTCGACGCCCGAGGCGACCCGGATCGAGCAGACCGAAGCGGAGCAGGAGGACGCGGAGGCCTCGGAGGATGCCAGCGCGGAGACCGACGCCTCATCTGCCTCCTGATCAGCGACAGGGCTTCCAGGCCCGCACGGAACCGCCCCTCATATCGCCGCGAATACGACGATCGTCCGCCATCGCTGACCCGGTATCGGGCTCGAGCAGGTGACGAGCGTCAGAACTCGTTCGGCGCGCCCGACCAGGACATCCGCCTCCTCCGATGCTATCGATGCCTCCTTCGCCAGGTCGCTCAGCCAGCTCCGGAACTCCGACCGCCCGGGGAACGAGAAGCGCTGTATCGCCTGAAAGGACGCGTCGACCTCAAGGACGCACAGCGGCCTGAAGGCCCGTGACGTCCCGTCCGGCATCGAGAGGCGGGCGGACCCGAGCGAGTCGAACACCTCCTTCCGCTGTGCGCCGACCAAGGGACTGAACATGAGGTCGGACCCGAAGCGGTGGTGGGCGAAGACGAGGAGGTTGCGACCGCGCACGTCGGTCCGGGTGTCGAGGTACGGGCAGCCGAGCGCGTCCCAGGCGCCCTCCGCGTTATGGCTGAGGTACCAGTCGTGCGGTTTCTCCGGTGGCGGTTGGACAACCGGCAGGGAGATCGGGGTCCCTTCGACTTCGAGCCAGGCGACGATATCCGGGTACGACGACGTGAGCCGCCCCCATCCGACGCCCCCGTTCGACTCTCCGTCCACCCCGGGTCTCTCCAGCTGTACGGAACCACCTGCCCGCAGGTCATCGAGGGCGATCGAGGCGGCCGAAGCCATGATGCAGAGCAGGCACACGGCTTCGGCCGCTCGGGAGAGGAGACGTCGATGAGCCCTCGTGCTCACGATCAGCTCGGGTCGGGGCGCCTGTGTGCGGTCGCCGCAACGGCTATGCCTCCGGCGGCGGTCGCTGCGAGCAACAGCGCGATCGGGAGGACGCCCGTCTGATCGAGCAGGGGGACGACCGTCAGGGGGACTTGGACCACCTCGTCCTCGTCATGGTCTTCCAGGCGGTCCCCGCCGCCGTTGCGGTACAGGTCGAGGCGGGCTCGGTTGACGAGCTCGACGCCGTCGCGATAAGAGCCGGTGACCCTCAGGTGCAAGACCGCGGGGGAGAGCTCTCCGGCCTGCGGGTCATCGCCCACGGGTTCCCCCTCATGTTCGCCGGGGATATCGTCCAGGTCGTCATGCGGGTCCTTCAGGTTTTCACGGTCCCATGACCCTTCGCGCGTGGTGAATCCCTCCTCGACCCTTCCGTACTCGAAGCGCACCGCCACGACGCGCTCATCTTCGAGCAGTCCGAGGTCCGCGACCTCAAGGTCCCGAGGCTCCGTCGTGCTGACATCGCGCTTCCACAGCCGCCATCCCGTGTAGTCGAGGACCCGCCCGTCGCCACCGATCTGATCGGTGACCGACGGGTTGCGAAGCCAGGGGTTTTCATGGCCATCGTCCAGCGTCGCGTTCGCGTCGGACTGCTCGGGGTCGGCGTCCTGCCGGTTCGTGCGGTACCACACGTTCATCTTGCCGTCGAAGTCTCCGCGTGCGCGCGGGGTCGTGATCCCCTCGGGCTCCGCAAAACCCTGTTCGGCTCCGTCGATCTCATCGGTCATGGTGAACTCGTCGACCCATGTCGAGCTCGTGTTGCGCAGGTCGATGCTGTAATCGTATCGCCCTTCCGCGGAGACGCTCACCGATGCGGTGTTCCGCCCGTCGCCGTTCTCGCTCGTATCCGATGCGACGGGGTCGGCGATCTCCTGCCGCTTGTCCACCTCTCCCGACACCTCGACGGGCTCGTCGTACATGGTGACCGTCTGCACATCCCCGGTCTCCTCGACGGTGAACTCGACTGCCGTCGCCTGATCGTAGGTGCGCGGGGTGATGAGCTCGACGAGCGTGTAGGTCCCCGGTTCGAGCATCTCGATGCGATGGGGCTCGCTGCCCGAGGTCCACGACTCGATCATGTCGCCGTGCTCGTCGATGATGGCGAGCTGCGCTCCCGGAAGCTCCTCCTCGTCAGTGATGTCGCGCTTCGAGATATCGACCTTCGTGACGTCGTCCTCGACGGTGATCGTGGTGTGCCCTGCTCCGTCGACCGTGCCGTCATCCGCGACATGGAACTCGACGACCGCGTCGTTCACCAGATATCCCGCAGGGGCCTCGACCTCGCGCAGGCGGTAGGTGCCCGCCTCCAGGTGCCCGAACCGTATCCTCCCCTCATCGTCGGTCGTGTAGCGCTCCGTTTCCCCGTCTTGCCGCTTCTCACGGGGACCGGGGTCCTCCTTCACGCGCTCCAGCTCGAAGACGGCGCCGGGAACCGCGACCCCCTCTGCCCCGAGCCTGGTCTTCTCGATATCGACCCGCGTCGGTTCGTCGCTCGCCTCGACACGCGCCTCCACCACGGGCGTCTGCCGGTCCTCGTAGGAAAGGGTGAACGTCCTCGGTGTGGGATCGAGCATGTGGCCGGCGGGCGGTTCGGTCTCCACGAAGGCGTATATCGCGCTCCCGTCTCCCAAAGGAAGCTCGGAGGTCGTCGCGGTGCCGTCCTTGCCGGTGGTCACATGGTCGAGCACCTCCCCGGAACCCGCCTGGAGGGAACCGGTGGGGGAGTAGATGTCCTCCTGCGCCACGACGTCGTATTCCGCGCCTTTCAGGGTCTTCCCGTCCTCCGAGCAGGTCTTGACGATCGTCGCCCTGCCCTTCGCAGCCTCGTTCTCGACGGAGATCACGGTGATGGGTTCGGTCGACCCCGCCTTCACCTCGAAGGGGATGTCCTCATCCGTCACGATATAGGGTTCGGGCGCCGCGACCTCCCTGATGAGGTAGGAACCGGCCCTGAGCAGCTCAGGCAGCGTGACCGATCCCGTCTCGTCGGTGGTGAAGACATCGGTCTCCACATGGTTGGGGTACCAGCAATCCTGGGAGAGGGGGTCTCCGTTCTCATCGAGGATCTGGAAGGAGAACCCGGCCAGCGGGATGCGCTCATCGGTCGCGGCATCGATCTTGACGAGCTGCAGCCGCGTCGCCACCACGCGGTTGTCCAGGATGTAGCGGAGCGTGGCCCCATCCGTGAGCTGCTCGGAGCCGATCTTCCATTCACCGATGGGCTCGAAGCCCTCCGGAACCGTCGACGGGACCTCCCGGACCGTATAGCCCGCACGGTCGTATGGCAGGGCGCCCGCTATGCCGTCGGTACGGTCTCCCTCACCGAACCACAGGCCCTCGGTGGTGGCGTACCCGTCGTCCCCGGTGGTGATGGTCCCCACTACGTCGTCGGTGGTGTTCGAGACGATCTCGAAGGACACGCCGGCGGCAGGGTCCTTGAGCTCGGAGCCGTCCGCGCTTCCGTCCTCAAGGAACTTGGCGATCTCGATATCGAAGGCGATCGGGTTCTCAGCGAAGTCATGTTCCGGCATCAGCGTGAGCTCGGCATCGCCGTTCAGGTCGTCCGGCGTGACGGCGTATTCATGGACCGTCTCGTCGAGCACATAGCCTTCCGGCGCCTTCGTCTCGGTGATGCGGATCGTGCCGAGCGGGATCTCCCCGAACTCGATTCGGCCGTCGGCATCGGTCTCCCCGGTCCTTTCGAACCCGGGGGTCGAGACGGATACGAGCTTGTAGCGAGCGCCTTCCAGCGTCGCCCCCGGCTGGGCAATGCCGTTCGTCGCGGCGTCCCGCTTCGCGACGACGAGCGTGAAGGTCGCCGGCTCGTCGGGAAGCTCGACGGTCGAAGGGGTCATGCCCGTCGTGAACTCGATGCGCTTGTCGTTGGGCTTGAATCCCGCCGGAGGCTCGGTCTCCAACGCGTAGTAGCGTGTATTCGGCTGGAGCTGGCAGGATGCATGCCCGTCCGGACCGGTGGTCACGCTCGCGACCTTGCGGTCGTCCGATGCCCGGAAGATATCGTAGGAAGCCCCCTCAAGCGAATAGGTGCCGTTGCCGTCGGTCACGCTGGCATCGGCGGAGACCTTCGTGAAGCGTGCCGTGACCTTCTTATCCGAGGTCACGAGGCATTGGTAGTCGAAGGTCCCGTTCGGTCCGTACGGGGTGCGGTTGAGCCAGAGGGTCGCGCATCCCGCCTCGTCACCTCCGGCACCCCCGTTTTTATATGCGAGGCCGTCTTGGTAGAGTCGCCAGGCGGCGTCCTTTATGCCCTGGTCCTCGATCGCCTGCCAGCGCTCGAGATACATCTTGTTGCCATGGAAGGGCTCGTCGTATTTCGGGATGAAGTTCAGGATATCCCCGCGCTGCTCGCCGATCGCGAGCCATACGGCGGCTGCGGTCGCGGACTCCGAGCGCGTCTCGTCGAGTCCGAAGACGGAGGTCACGACGGCTCCGTCGTATCCGTGGTACAGCACGTAGTCAAGCTCGGGGATCTCGAGCGATCCGTACCGCTCGAGCGTCTGCCCGATGGTCGGGGTCTTGAGCCAGCCTTGGGCGCAATAGGCGACGGAGGAGGTCGGGCCGTCCACACGGATGAAACGCCCTTCGCCACCTGATGAGTTCGGATTGCTCGGCAGGTCGCTTACCGTGATCGTGGAAGCGGCGGCGCGCGCGGTGACGGCGCAGGCGATGCAGGCCGCGCTGATGGCGAGCACCGCCAGAGCGACGACGCAGGAAAGGAGACGTATGCTCAACCGGGAATGCCGCCGGACGGGTCGTTCGGTGGACGTCCCGTGCCCTGCCTCCCCTCCTCTCCGTTTCCGGGGTTTCGCGATGCGGACCCGATGCTGCCAACGCTTCATGACCGACCTCCTTCGTCGTGGGAGAGCCGATAGTACGGCAGGGCCTCCGGGACCGGTCCCGATGGTCCGGACAGTGCCCCGAACACCGTCTGAATGCTGTCTTCCCGGAATCCGAACGCGCTGGTCAAGGTGGATAGAGAGCGTTCACGTCACTCCGAACGGCCTGACATTCGGACCCTGTGTTCCCCGAACATCCATCGAGTTCCCATACCGGCGCCAAGGATCCCGGCGGCGTCAGGGGGTGTCCGGCGCCGAGGGGCACGGCGGTGTCAGATGGGGTGTCCGGCGCTGGTGATTCCGACGCGGGTGAGACATGCGAATCTATTCGGGTCGTTTCGTGCGAATCGAGGACGATTCACCCTGCCGTCTTGTTCGGGGTGGCGCGGAGCGCTATACTGCTCCCTACGCTGATTCGTTCAGCATACATATGCGGGCATCGCCAAGTGGTAAGGCATCAGCTTCCCAAGCTGACACTCGCGGGTTCGAGTCCCGTTGCCCGCTCCAGGAACTTCAAGGCACCGGCGACGGTGCCTTTCCCGTTTCCGGGCCCATCTCGGGGACTCGAACCCGATGGGGTCGCGAGGCTGCGGGAAAGCGCGAGAGTTCCCCAGCGAGCGCGCGAGGGGGCCGCAGGCCCCCGGAGCATGCGGGCGCCGCAGGCGCGCGCGAGTCCCGTTGCCCGCTCCAGGAACTTCAAGGCACCGGCGCTCGCCATGTTCGCGCCGATTCCGTTCGTTTTTCGGAACCTGGCACGGAATCGGTGTTTGGGGGAGGGTCATCTCGAACCCAGTCCGAAGAACAAATATCGCTTTGTCCGGAATGAGCGTTTGGTCCGCTTCAAATCGAACGAAAAGGGGTTGGACCGCATGCATCGGCGGCGTCCCGGCACCTGAAAACGATCCGGGAGCACGGTTTGGCGGCAGATGGTGGCCCGCCTGCCGGGCTTCCGGGTGGCGGACGGCGCCGGGCCTCCCCCAAACACCGATTCCGTGCCAGGTTCCGAAAAACGAATGTGAACCCACCGCGAAGGGCGATGTCCCCGCAGATGCCCGTGCATGTGCGATTGACGCGGGTACCTGCACATCCGTGCCGATAGCGTATACTCGAACGGTACCGGCAAGCGCACCGCGTCATCAAAGGAGCTTTCATGATCGACCGCTACACCCGTCCCGAGATGGGCCACATCTTCTCGCTCGAGAACAAGTACCGTATCTGGCAGGAGATCGAGGTCCTCGCCTGCGAGGCGCACGCCGAGATGGGTAAGATCGGCATCACCCGCGAGGAGGCGGCGTGGATCCGCGAGCACGCCGACTTCAACAAGGAGGAGGTCGACGCCATCGAGGCGGTCACCAACCACGATGTCATCGCGTTCCTCACCAACATGGGCGAGTACATCGACCGCGACGTGCCCGAGGGGGAGCCCAAGCCGAGCCGCTGGGTCCATTTCGGCATGACCAGCTCCGACCTCGGCGACACCGCTCTGTGCTACCAGCTCGTCCAGGCGACCGACATCATCCTCGATGACGTGAAGAAGCTCGGCGAGATCTGCCTCCGCCGCGCCTTCGAGCAGCGCGACACCCTCTGCGTCGGCCGCACCCACGGCATCCATGCCGAGCCGATGACCTTCGGCATGAAGTTCGGCAGCTGGGCCTGGGAGCTCAAGCGCGATTACGACCGCCTGAAGGAGGCCCGTTCCAACATCGCCTACGGCGCGATCTCCGGTGCGGTGGGAACCTACTCGTCCATCGACCCGTTCATCGAGGAGTACGTCTGCGAGCACCTGGGTCTTGTGCACGACCCGCTGTCCACGCAGGTCATCAGCCGCGACCACCACGCCTACCTCGCCTGTGTGCTCGCCACCACGGCGGCGACCTGCGACCGCATCGCGACCGAGATCCGCAACCTCCAGAAGACCGACACCCTCGAGGCCGAGGAGCCGTTCCGCAAGGGGCAGAAGGGCAGCTCGGCCATGCCGCACAAGCGCAACCCCATCACCCTCGAGAAGGTCTGCGGTCTCTCGCGCATCGTGAAGGCCAACGCGCAGGTCGCGTTCGACAACGTCGCCCTGTGGCACGAGCGCGACATCTCCCACAGCTCCGCCGAGCGCGTCGCGCAGGCCGACAGCTTCATCGCGTTGGACCACATGCTGCACTGCCTGATCCGCATCGTGGACGGCCTCATTCTCTACCCCGCCCAGATGCTGGCGAACCTCAACAAGACGCGCGGCCTCATCTACTCGTCCAAGGTGCTGCTCGCGCTCGTGGAGACCGGCATCACCCGCGAGGAGGCCTACGCCATCGTTCAGGAGAACGCCATGGCGACGTGGCGCGAGGTCCAGCAGTGCGAGGCCGGGACCACCTTCCGCGAGAAGCTCGAGGCCGATCCGCGCTGCACCGTCCCCGCCGAGCAGCTTGACGAGATCTTCGACCCCCGCGCGTTCCTGACCCGCGTCGACGTGGTGTTCGACCGTCTGGAGCAGCTCGAGTTCTGATCGCGGCGGCATATCCGTTCCCGACGGGGGCATCCGGTTCACCCGGGTGCCCCCGTTTTCCATCGCGTCCGCTGCGCGTGCGGAGCCGCATCCGCGAAGCGGCGCCGACCGATACCACGCCGGGGTACCCGCTACGCGCGCGGGGAGCCGTACTCGGCGATGTAATCCAGGATCTCCTGCCGCGAATGCAGGTCGGTCTTCTCGTAGATGCGCTTGATATGCGAATGGACCGTGTTGGGGGAGAGGTGGAGCTCCTCGCTCACGCGCGCCTGGGTGTGGCCGAGTGCGTAGAGCGTCAGGACCTCGATCTCACGGCCGGTCAGCCCGAACCTGCTGCCCATCTCGATGACCGACGTGGCGGTGTGGACGTCGGGCGTGCGGTTGACCATGGCCGGGGGGTTGTGCGGCGAGATGGCGAGCACGCCCATCAGGGGGATCCGGCGGATGTCGTCCTCCGTCACGGGCGCGCTCCCGCGCCCCGCGGCCTCCTGCTGGCGCTCGACGCGCTCGCTCGGCGAGGAGAGTAGCTTGGTGAACACCACCTGCGCGGCGATGAGCACGAACAGGCTCATGATCGAGATGAGCACCGGGGTGTTTTCGGGGAACACCCGTCCGATCAGGTTGTCGGCGCGCATGCCGCAGACGAGCAGCAGCGTCATGGTGATCCATCCGACGCCGCAGTAGTAGTACGGGTCGCGCCAGCCGAAGCTGATGAAGGCGATGGTGAGATACCACAGGAACGCCTGGAGCACCAGGGACGATCCCATGACGAAGGCGGCGCCGACCGAGATGGTCTTGGGCCAGATGGAGAAGAAGACCGCACCGAGGGCGAGCAGGACCTGCATGACGACCCAGATGCTCGTGGTGATGGCCCGCATGCGCGAGGCGAGACCGAAGCGCACCCACTGCAGGGAGACGCCCACCACGAACACGAGGACCATGAAGCGCGGCACCGTGCTCATGTAGATGGCCGCGCCGTCGGAGAAGCCGAGCCCCATGCCGGTGGGGATGGAGATGAACCATATCCCGAGCATGGCGACGGCGAGGAAGCTGCGGTTCGAGAACCGGTCCTCGTCGGTGCCGAAATAGGATTCGGAGACGGCGGGGAAGGGGTCGCCGGCGGCGCCGAGGATGCGCGACGCCCGCACGGCGACGAGCTGGGCCGCGGTGAGCGGAATGCCGGCCAGGTACCAGACGAGCTCCTGGGAGAAGCTGAGGACGAAGGTCGCGAACTCCGAGAGGGCGAGCGCGCAGAACACGACGATGACCGCCGCCTGGGCGGAGGTCCCGCGCAGCTTGCGGAGCCAGTAGAACTTCACCGCGGTGCTCCCCGCCGCCACGCCCGCCTGCAGCCCGGCGGCCACGGGGAGGGCGAGCCCGGACCTCGTCGCCGAGGCGAGGGCGAGCGCGGCGCAGCACGCGCCCGCGAGCAGGAGCGAGGCGTTGAGGAAGCGGGAGACGAAGCGCTTGGTGAAGCGCGCGACCGAGAGCGTGGAGAGGTAGAGCGCCGCGAGGGCGACGGCCGCGAGCAGCATCCCGAGCCCGTTGAACGTCGACACCCCCGTGGTCCGGTGCGCCTGCTGGACCACGACGTTCACGACGGCGGAGGAGAGCGCGAGGCCGGCGACGGGGGGAATGAGCACCCGATAGGTGCCGAAGGTCACGGGCGGCATGCCCTGATCGCTGTCGCTCTGCTGCACCGGCTGCTCCCCCAACGAAGCGGGGCGCTGAGATGCCCCGCCACCTGCCGTATCGCCAATTCAAACGATACAAGAGTATACCTTGTACTACACTGATGCATGCTGATGCGGGATGCAAAACCGAGGGGGAGTATGGCTGATTGCACCGAGTCCGTGCCCGAGGTGCGGGCCGATGATGCCGCCCGTGCCGATATCGGGGGCGGGGCGGGGGAGCGGCCGCGCCGAGCGGGCGAGGCGGCTTCCCTGGGCTGTTCCGAGGACGGCGGTACCTGCGATCGGGAGGCGGGGCCTGACGGGGGCGCCGCGCCCACGGAGGAGGAGCTGGAGCGCATCCGCGAGCGCAACGGGTTCATCCGGGCCGCGGACCGCGCGCTGACGGACCTCCGCCAGCGTTCCTACGAGGGCAAGCTCACGACATCCCGCCGCTGGCGGAAGCGCTCCATGCAGCCCGAGGGCACGGATGCCCGGGCGTTCGAGGAGCGCCTGCTGCTCTATATCGAGCAGCACGACCATGCGGAGGACGCCCCGGCGCTCGGCAGGATAGCCGCGCCGGAGCCGCTCGAGGCCCGCCTCGGGGGAGCCGAGGTCCCGCCCGATGAGCCCCTTCCCGAACCCGTGGTCGAGGACATCGCGCTCATCTACGGGAAGAAGGCCATCTACCTGTACTCCAAGGCGCTCATGTCCCACAGCTTCGCGCACGCCCTGTTCCAGACGATGGAGAGCGACGAGGTCGCCACCTTCGTGGACGTGGTGCGCTCGGAGTCCCGGGTCTACCCGCGCCCGGTCGCGGCCGACAGCTTCGGCAACCCGCCGTATCTGTGGGCCCCGTCCAAGACGCTCGAGGTGTACCGCAAGGTCGCGTCGTCCGGTTCGTTCCCGGACATCGAGATGACGAGGACGAGCCTCGGAGCGCCCTACTTCTACTCCACGCTGTACCTCTCCGCCGCGCAGGGCAGGGCCCTCGCCGAATGGTACGGGGTGGAGAAGGCCATGAACCCCTGAGCCCGTATCGGCCCGGGGCCCGTGGGGGAGGACGGGCTGGGGCATAGGGTCGGTCGTCCCCGCCCTCCCCGCGTCCGGGCGGGATCGCGACGCGCTCCGTCCGCCGGCCGGCGCCGCACCCGTCGCGCTCGTGAGCCGCGGTCCCGCGGCCTCCGCCTCGAGCGGACCGACTGCATATGACAACCTGGAGGATTGAAGGAGAGGAAGCCATGGCGAAGCGGAAACTCACCGAGGACACGCCGTTTCTGCGCACACCCGACATGTACCAGATCGAGAACGACGCACCGATCACGGAGTACTCCGACAAGCTCCTCGGCATCATCGCGGACACCGCCCACGGCGGCATACCCGATGGCGCGAACGCGTTCTGCAGCGTGGGCAAGGAGAAGCGCGGGACGGTGCAGATGCAGCTCTTCGCGGTGATCGATCCCGAGACTGAGACCTTCGGCGACGTGGGCTTCCGCAGCCACGGCTGCCTGGCGGCCATCGGGTGCGCGGCGGTCCTCACCGACCTTCTGCCGGGCAGGACCTTCGCGGAGGCGCTCGCCATCACCAAGGACGAGATCAACGAGATCTTAGGGGGAGTCCCGAGCGCGAAGATGTACACCCTCATCCTGGCGACCTGCGCGATCAAGGCCGTGATCGGAGACTACCTGCTGCGCGTCAAAGGGGTCTCGCCCGATGAGCTCGACGCGCTGTTCGCATGCACGGGGATGTCGGTCGACTGCCTCATGACCGAGAACTGCTCCCTGCGCGACCTGAGGGTCGACGCGTACATGCGCGCCTGCGGGGAGATCGAGTAGGCGATCCCCGCCCCCGAGCCCCCTCCGAACCCCCTTCATCCGCACCGTGGTGCGGTTCGGTTCGGTCAGACCGAGTCACGGTTCAGACGTATGGCGCGGCCGCAGGCCGGCAGGAGGGGGCGGGTGTTCAAATTACCCGCAAGCAGGTGAGGGGACGGGACGGCTTTGACGGCACAATAACGTCGACAGCATAGGCATGGTCCGCATGCCATGTGATAGGCGGACGGACGCCGAGCGCCTGAGGCGCCCGCCCGGCAACCGTAGGGGAGGATCAATGAAAGAGAACACCGCTTTGGAGCAGGTAGGCTCCGGCGCGGACCGTCTCGACTCCTTCTTCACCCGTCGAGGGTTCGTGAAGGTTTCGAGCGCGTTCGTGGCCAGCATGGTGGCGCTGGGGCTGCTCCCGGACGCGGCCGCCGCCGCCCCCACGAGCTCGAAGGGCAAGGTCGACTACTACGCGACCCCGTCCCACGTGCTCAAGATCAACCGCGCCCGGTGCACGGGATGCCAGCGCTGCGAGATGAGCTGCACGCTGCTGAACGACGGCAGAAGCCAGCCCGCCGCCGCGCGCATCCACGTGAGCGACGGGTTCAACTACGGCTCGGAGCTGGGCAGCGGCGACGGCATCTACTACTCCATGGAGTGGAACATCCGCACCTGCCATATGTGCACCACGGCCCTGTGCCAGACCTCGTGCCCCCACGGCGCCATCGTGACCGACGACAACGGCGTCCGCTCGGTCGATCCCGAGAAGTGCGTGGGCTGCGGCACCTGCGTGGCCGCCTGCCCCTGGCACATGCCCGTGGTGAACACCGAGACCGGGAAGTCCTCCAAGTGCATCGCCTGCGGCCGCTGCGCGGAGCAGTGCCCCAACGGCGCGCTCGAGCTCGTTGAGTGGGAGAACGTCAACCATTCGTCCGGTCCGACCCGCCAGGCCGATCCGCTGCCGCTCGTCAGCGAGCAGCAGGACTTCATCGCCGGCGGCAAGATCGCGTAAGTAGAGGGGAAACGAAATGGCTGATAACGTCTCTTACGGTTGGATGGGCTGGATCGCCCGTGTCAACCTGACCAGCGGGGAGATCACCGAGGAGTCCGACGAGGCGCTGCAGAAGGACTACATCGGCGGCATGGGCTTCGCGAACAAGATCATGTACGACGAGGTTCCCGCCGGCGTCGACTGGATGGACGAGGAGAACAAGGCCGTCCTCGCCGTCGGCCCGCTGACCGGTGCCGGCGTCCCGCTGGCCGGGCGCTCCACCTGGGCGACCCTGTCCACCTTCACCAAGGACCACCTGGTCGTCGACTGCCACTGCGGCGGGCAGCTCGGCGCCAAGCTCAAGTACTCCGGCCACGACGGCCTGATCATCGAGGGCAAGGCCGACAAGCCGGTCTACATCCTGATCGATGACGACGAGATCTCGATCGAGGACGCCTCCGCGCTGTGGGGCAAGGGGACCCGCGAGACCACCGAGGCCCTGTGCAAGAAGCACGGCGTCGACGTGTGCGTCGCCGCCATCGGCCCGGCGGGCGAGAACCTGCTGCCCTACGCCTGCGTCATCAACACCCGCAGCCACTCCGCGGGCGCGGGCCTGGGCGCCGTGCTCGGTTCCAAGAACGTCAAGGCGGTCGTGGTGCGCGGCACCAAGGGCGTGAACGTCGCCGACCCGCAGATGGTCGCCGACCTGTCCGACTACATGATCGAGCAGGTCATCGGTTCCAACAACAACCACGTGGTGCCGAGCACCCAGCAGTCCTGGGCCGAGTACTACGACAAGGGGTCGCGCTGGACGGCCAAGAAGGGCCTGTACTGGGCGGCCGCCGAGGGCGGCGCCATCGAGACCGGCGAGCCGAAGCCCTTCGAGCTCAACACGATGGGGTACCGCTGCATGAAGTCCACCAAGGACCTCGGCCCCGAGGCGGAGAAGTACACGGTCAAGATGGCCGGCTGCCACGGCTGCCCGGTGCGCTGTTACGCCCAGGTCAAGCACCCCAAGATCCTGGAGATGACCGGATACGAGTCGATGGGCAACACCTGCGTGCCCAACTTCCCGTTCTCCTCCTACATGCAGAGCATGATGAAGGTCCCGGGCACCACCACCGAGGACGGCGCCCTCACCGAGCAGTCCGTCCTGTACAACCTGCTCATCCAGGCGATCGTCGACGACCTCGGCCTGTGGTGCAACTACGCCCAGCTCTACCGCGACATCGCCCACACCTACGTGGACGGCATCCTCGAGCGCGAGCTCGGCGACCAGTTCGCGGAGTACGGGTTCGACAAGATCATGGCCGGCGACCCCACGCCGTTCATCAAGATCCTGTCGGACATCGCCTCCAACGACACGGAGAACAAGCCCATCGCCTGGCTCGGGCACGGCCCGCTCGTCTGGACGGAGAAGTGGAACGACGCCGCGTGGTACGACGATTCCCGCTCCTGCCTGATCAACTACCGCGGCTGGCCCGTGCACCACGCCATCGAGTGCTTCGGCCAGGTCGGCGGCCTCTACAACATGGTGTTCAACCGCGATGACATGATCCACTCCGCGGTCAACTTCCAGGGCTGCGGCCTGCCCATCGAGCTCAAGCAGGAGATGGGCGCCGAGATGTGGGGCGAGGGCGCGGTCGACCCGGACAAGAACTACAGCCCCATGAACGAGGCGAAGGCCGAGTTCGCCTGGTGGAGCATCGTCACCGACGTCCTGCACGACTCGCTCACCCTGTGCAACTGGGTGTGGCCCATGGCCATGGCGCCCGCCAAGGAGCGCAGCTACCGCGGCGACCTCGACCTCGAGGCGCAGTTCTACACCGCGGTCACCGGCCAGGAGGTCACCATCGACGACCTGTACAAGGCCGCCGAGCGCATCATGACGCTGCAGCGCGCCGCCACCGTGCGCGGCATGACCGACGACGAGGGCGCCATGGGCTGCAACGACATGCGCGGCGTCCACGACATCATGACCGAGTGGCCGTTCACGAAGGACCCGGATATCGAGCCGTTCACCGCGGGCACCGATAAGATGGAGCATGAGGACTGGGAGACGGCCCTCACGATGCTCTACCAGCGCTTCGGCTGGGACGAGAAGCTCGGCTGCCCCACGGCTCAGTGCCTGGACGACCTGGGGCTCTCCGATCAGAAGGCCGATCTGGAGGAGCTCGGGCTGCTCGGCGAGGGCGGAGCCCCCTACGACGAGCGCACCCGCACCTACGCCGGCGTCCTGGCGGACTACTGCGGCGACAACCCGGCGCTCAACGCCTAAGAGCGGTCTCGAGAGGAGATTGAGACATGGCTGAAGATATCAAGGAGACCACGGAGGCCGCGGCCCCCGAGAAGGCTCCCAAGAAGAAGCGGAACTGGAAGGGCAAGCGCCTGCCCATCGTCATCGCGGCCGTCGTCGTGGTGACGGTGCTCGGCGTGGCCGGCTGGGCCTGGCGCGCGACCCCGGAGTACTGCGACACCCTGTGCCACAGCACCATGGGCAAGTACTACGACTCCTTCGTGAACGACACGGACTCGCTCGCCTACCAGCACCGCGCCGCCGTCAACAACCAGTGCCTCGGCTGCCATGAGGCCACCCTCCCGCAGACGATGCACGAGGTCCAGGCCCAGCTCGCCGGGGACTACGAGCAGCCGTTCGAGAAGGTCACCTTCTCCAACGACTTCTGCCTGCAGAGCGGCTGCCACACCGGCGCGGGCGTCATGCCCGGTGCGACCGAGTCCTCGACGGCGGACTGGTCGTTCGACCCGCACAGCACCTACCACGGCGTGCAGCAGTGCAACTCCTGCCACCTGATGCACGACCAGAGCGTCTTCACCTGCGCCGGCTGCCACCAGGTCGGTGCCTGGGAGGGCGAGGGCGGCGTGCCCGAGGGCTGGACGGTCCAGGAGCTCGGCGACGGCCAGACCGGCGCCGTGCCCGACGGCTGGACGACGCCGTTCCTGTTCGAGGCGTCCGAGTAGCAACCCGGGCGCGGCGGCCGAGCGGTCGCCGACAGCGCGACGACGAGGGGCGGTCCTACGGGGCCGCCCCTTTTCCGTACGGCGCCGGGCCCCCGATCGTCCGCGCAGCCGCTCGGGGCCGCGCCGTTCCATGCGGGCCCGGCATCCCGCCCGGGGACGCCGGGGCGGAGGCAGCCCCGCACTGAAGCCGGCGTCCTCCATGGAATCCCGCCCGGGGACGCCGCCGCGGAGGGTCATCTGCTGAAGATGCGGTGGGGGAGGCGCCGGGCGCCCTGCGTGCGGGTAGTATAGTGGCGATGAATCGCAAGGAGAGGGGTAACGGTGATCGTTTCCGATTTCACGCCGCGCGGCGTCTGCTCGCGCGCCATCCACGTCGAGCTGACCGATGACGGCAGGACCATCGAGCGCGTCTCGTTCGAGGGCGGCTGCAACGGCAACCTCAAGGCCATCTCCAAGCTGGTCGCCGGCATGCCGGTCGAGCAGGTCGTCTCGACCCTCAAGGGCAACACCTGCGGCCCCCGTCGGACCTCCTGCGCCGACCAGCTCACCCGTGCGCTCACCGAGGCGGCGGCGAAGGCCGGCGCATGAGGCTGTTCGGTGGCAAGGGCATAACCCGCCGCAGGTTCGTGGCGGGGAGCGCCGCCGCGACCGCGGCGGCTGCGGCCGCCGTCTCGCTCGCCGGCTGCTCCGGGGGCGAGGATACGCAGGACACGAGCGGTGAGCCCCAGGTCGTCGAGGACGAGTCCCAGATCGTCGACGCGCTCGACGAGTACTCGTCCGCAGACGCCTCGCTAGCGCCCACCTACACCTGGACCCTGCCGCTCGGCACGCTGCTGTTCCACAGCGACGGCGCGTGGTCGGCCGCCATGATGACCCCCGAGTCCGCGACCTCGATCAACACCATCGGCGTGCTCTCGCTCAGCTCGGGCAGCCTCGTCACCCTGGTGACGACGCCGACGGGGGGCGGGAACCGGGATTTCTTCGACGTGCGCTGCGGATCCGGGGTCTTCGCGTGGGTCGAGATCGACTACAACACCCTGGACTGGAGCCTGCTGGCGGCTCCCTTCGCCGACGGATCGCTCACCGGCGACCCCGTCGAGCTGGACAGCGGGGACTCCGATTGGGATCCCACCATGTTCACCGCGGTCGGCTCGACGGTCTACTGGCTCAAGATGCCGAGCACCTCCGGCTCGTCGACGAGCGAACCGAGCCATTGCTACAGCTGGTCGACGGGGGATTCCGACAACCGCCAGATCTACGAGTCGCCGGGCCGTTTCGCCACGCACCCGCGCGTATGCGGCGGCGTCCTCACCATCGCGCCCCGCGTGCTCGCGGACCAGGGCACCTATTACGGGATGACGGCGATCGACCTGAACGACGCGGACCTCCGCCAGATCGACCAGCTCGTGCTCCCCGCGGGCGTCCGTCCCTTCGAGGCGGTCTACATGGGGGACAGCTTCGCGTTCGCCATCGAGGCGAGCTACGACGGGAGCGGGAGCCTGGGCAACATGGGCACCTTCATCGGCCGGGAGGGCGGGCCCTATGTGTACGTGGGCCGCGAGCCGGCCGCCTGCCCGGCGGGCAAGGACTCGCGCTACCTGATCAAGGTCCGCTCGTCCCACTACCTGTTCGATACGGCGGAGCAGACCTACTCCGTGATCTCCTGCCCGGACCGGTCGCTCGATTACGGCGACTACCCGGCGAGCGAGGGGACCTGCGACCAGTTCGTCACCTACGCCGCCGTCAAGAACGTGCAGGGCATGCCGGAGAGCGTCACCGCCCGCGTCTTCACCCTGTAGGGCGCCCTCCCGCTCCCATGCGGTTCGGTCCGGTGCGGACGGTTCAGTCTGCGCAAAGGGCCGCGAGCTGCTCGTTCGCCTTCTCGACGACGCGGTCGACCGCGTCGCGGTCCGGTGCGTGGCGCGGTTCGGGATGCGCGTCGAAGGGGAGCAGCTGCTTCTCCATCCAGGTGACCGACAGCCATCGGCCCAGCTTGTACCCGCAGTTGGTGTGCTCGCCGCACACCCGGTAGCCATGGGCGTGGTGGAAGGCGATGGAGGCCTCGTTGTCCGAGGTGATGCACGCCTCGGACATCCGCACGCCCTGCGCGCGCATGAGGTCCTCGAGGGCCTCGAGCAGCACCGAGCCGAGGTGCCTCCCCTGATGGGCCGGGGCCAGGTAGATGGAGGTCTCGGACACCCAGTCGTAGGCGGGGCGGGAGCGGAACGCGCCGTTGTAGGCGTAGCCGGCGACCTCGTCCGTGGCCTCGTCGACGGCGACGAGGTAGGCGCAGCGCTCGGTCGTGCGCTCGATGCGGCGGCGGAACTCCTCGACGGTGGGGACCTCGACCTCGAAGCTGATGACGGAGCCGGTCACGTACGGGGCGTAGACGGCGAGGATACGGGGTGCGTCGTCGGGGACGGCGGTGCGGATTCGATAGGCCATGGGCTCTCCCGGTAGAAATCTGACACGATGGGAATAATGTACTTCAACCGGCGGCCACCGGTGGGCCGCCGCATGCACAGGAAAGGCAGACCCCTGCAGTAATGTGCGCTAAAATGAACAGTTAGTTTCCAGTATGTAGAAGGGGAGGCCGCACATGGCTTCGGACGCAAAGAAGATTCTGCTGGTCGAGGACGAGAAGGCCATCCGCGACGCCGTGGCGGCCTACCTTGAGCGCGAGGGGTACTGGGTCGTGGGCGTCGGCGACGGCCAGTCCGCCGTCGAGGAGTTCGAGAAGCACCAGTTCGACCTCATCGTGCTCGACCTCATGCTACCCAAGCTCTCGGGCGAGCGCGTCTGCCGCGCCATCCGGGACACCTCCGACGTGCCCATCATCATGCTCACCGCGAAGGGCGAGGTCGAGGACCGCATCATCGGCCTCGAGCTCGGCGCGGACGACTACCTCATCAAGCCGTTCTCGCCGCGCGAGCTCGTCGCCCGCGTCCGCGCGCTGTTCCGCCGCACGCATATGACCGACGAGCCGCAGGTCGAGGTGCTCGACTTCGGCGACCTCGTGATCGATATCTCCGGCCACAAGATCCTCGTGGAGGGCAAGGAGGTCGACCTCACGGCGTCCGAGTTCAAGCTGCTCACCACCCTCGCGCGCCATCCGGGCCGCGTGTACAACCGCATGGAGCTCGTGGAGAAGGTCCTCGGCTACGACTTCGAGGGGTACGAGCGCACCATCGACAGCCACGTCAAGAACCTGCGCGCCAAGCTGGGGGACGACCCCAAGCACCCCAAGTGGCTCTACACCGTCCACGGCGTGGGCTACCGCTTCGAGGCGCCGCAGCAGCCCAAAAAGGATGAGGACAGCTCCAAGTAATGGTACCTGCGCACCTGGTCATCGGACAGAACAACAAGCAGGAAGGCGGCGAGGCGGGTTCCCGGGCGAAGTGGAACACGCCTCGTTCCGACTCCCGGGGCGGGATGAGCTACGGCACGCGCATGGCGCTGTCGTTCGCCCTCGCCTCCCTCATGACCGTGCTCATCATGGCGTGCGTGGTGTCGGTGGTGTGGAGCGGCGCCTTCTCCGAGTACACGCGCGCCAACATCACCGAGATCGCCCAGCTCACCAGCCAGAAGCTCGCGAACATCTACGAGACGGGCGGCGAATGGAGCCTGTCCGACCTCGCGTCGCTCGCGGAGTCGACCATCGGCTCGGAGGACATCGGCCTGCAGGTGATGGATGCCGACGGGACGATCCTGTACGACGACACCTGGCCGGCGGCCCCGGTCGCCGCGGAGCTCAAGCGCCTGCGCGAGCAGGAGGAGGCCGCCGAGGAGGCCCAGCAGTCCGGGCAGCCCGCGGCGGAGACCGATGACGACTCCGACTGGCCCGCCCAGTCCCACAGCCTCGTGTCGACGGCGCCCACCGACGCCGAGGGCGCGGTGACCGAGAGCATCGTCACGACCGACGGCGAGGTCATCGGGTCGGTGCGCCTGTGGGTCCTCGGCAGCGACGTGCTGCTCACCAAGGCCGACGCCACCTTCCGGGACAACACCTTCAACGCGATGCTCATCGCCGCCTTCGTGGCGATCGCGGTGTCGCTGCTCATCGGCCTGTTCGTGTCCCGCATGCTCGTGAAGCCCATCCGGCGCATCACCGGCACGGCGAAGCAGATCCGCGACGGAGACCTCTCGGCGCGCACGAACCTGCGCGGCGACGACGAGATCGACCAGCTCGGCGAGACCTTCGACGAGATGGCGACCTCCCTGGAGAAGGACCTCAAGCACGAGCGCCGCCTCACCTCCGACGTCGCCCACGAGCTGCGCACCCCGCTCATGGCCATGCTCGCCACGGTGGAGGCCATGCAGGACGGCGTGTACCCCACCGACGCGGAGCATCTGGAGACGGTCGCCTCCGAGACCCGGCGCCTGGCGCGCCTCGTCCAGCAGATGCTCGACCTCTCCCGCATGGAGAACCGCACCGCTCCGCTCAACCTCGAGCCGGTCGACCTGGTGTCGCTCGCCCGCAACATCGTGAACTCGCAGGAGCAGCTGTTCATAGTGCGCGACCTGCGACTTCGGTTCGCCGACGAGACCGGCGGCCGCTCGGCCACCATCGAGGTCGATGCGGACATGGTCACGCAGGCGGTCATCAACATCATGAGCAACGCCATGCGCTACACGCCGGAGGGCGGCTGGGTCGTGGTCTCGGTCGGGCTCGACCGCAAGCACGTGCTGATCTCCGTCGCCGACACGGGCATCGGCATCGCCAAGGAGGACCTGTCGCGCATCTTCGGCCGCTTCTGGCGCGCGGACGCCAGCCGGGCGCGCGAGGCGGGCGGTCTGGGCGTGGGCCTCGCCGTCACCAAGCAGATCATCGAGCGGCATCACGGGTTCATCTCCGTGGAGTCCGAACTTGGAAAGGGTACGACTTTTACGATTCATCTCCCCCGCGAGCACGCACCCGAAGCGCCTTCATCTACAATGAAGCACTAGGGAGGCGGAAGGCCCGCCGCCCTCGCGTCCTCGGGGCACCTGCCGCGGGGTGCGAGTCGCGCCCGCCCCTGCACTCCCCAGGAAACGCCGTCCCGCTCCCGTAGGGCGCCGCCGCGTCTCAGGCGCCGCGGCCCGACGGGGACGCCGCCGGCGTTTCGTTCGGCTTGTCGTCACCGGTCAAGGAGGGGCCCCGCGCCCGCTGCCGCTCCGCGTGACGGCCGCCCCGTGTCGGCTGAGCCGCCGGCGCGGAGATCCGCAGACATAGTAAGGAGTTGACCAACGTGTCCCAGATGGAGCGCCGTCCGGATTCGCGCGGCAAGGTCCGCGACATCTACGATGCCGGAGACAACCTGCTCATGGTTGCCACCGACCGCATCTCGGCCTACGATTTCATCCTCCCGGACGAGATCCCCTTCAAGGGCGAGGTGCTGAACCGCATCTCCGCGTTCTGGTTCGATAAGTTCGCCGATATCGTTCCCAACCACATGGTCTCGATCGATACCGCCGATTTCCCCGAGGAGTTCGCGCAGTACCGCGACTACCTGGCCGGTCGCTCGATGCTCGTCAAGAAGGCCGAGCCCATCATGGTCGAGTGCATCGTGCGCGGGTACCTCACCGGTTCCGGCAAGAAGACCTACGACGCGGACGGCACCGTGTGCGGCATCAAGCTGCCCGCCGGCCTGACGGAGGCCTCCAAGCTCCCCGAGCCGCTGTTCACCCCGTCCACCAAGGCAGCCATCGGCGACCACGACGAGAACATCTCGTTCGAGCGCTGCTGCGACATCGTGGGCACCGAGGTGGCGACGCAGCTGCGCGACCTCTCCCTCAAGATCTACACCGCGGCGGCCGACTACGCGGCCACCCGGGGGATCATCATCGCCGACACCAAGTTCGAGTTCGGCATGATCGACGGCAAGGTCACCCTGATCGACGAGTGCCTGACCCCCGATTCCAGTCGCTTCTGGCCCGCCGACTCCTATGAGGAGGGCAAGGTCCAGGGCAGCTACGACAAGCAGTACGTCCGCGACTGGCTCACCGCCAACTGGGATATGACCGGTGAGCCCCCGCATCTGCCCGCCGAGGTGATCGAGGGGACCTCCGCTCGCTACCGCGAGGCCTTCGAGCTGGTCACGGGCACCGAGTTCGCGTCCATGAAGGAGAACGAGTAAGTGAGCACCCGCAACCCCATGAACAAGCGGACCCAGGCCCAGCAGGCCGGCGAGATCTCCGGGTTCACCCGCAAGTCCGCCGGCTCCGCGAAGCCCGCCCGCGCCGCCGCCTCCTCGGTGCGCGTGGAGCCCGCATCGTCCCGGGCGAAGCGCAAGCAGGCCGAGCGCGGAGAATCGCTGGTCGGCCTCTCCAAGGAGGAGAAGCGCGCCCGCAAACGCGAGCAGCGCCTGCGCGAGGACCGCGCGTACGCCGTGTCCAACGAGCTGCTCCGCGACGAGCCCGAGTACAAGTCGCGCCGTCGCGTGTTCTGGGGGCTGCTCGCCGTGGGCGTCGTGGCCACCGTCATCGTCTGGATCATGATGACGATGTTCCCGGCAGGGACCGACGGCACCGTCCAGATCGCCCAGATCGCGGGCCTGGTCGTCGCCTACGCGGCGATCATCGGGTCGTTCATCTACGACCTCGCCCGGATCCGCCCGATCCGCAACGACGCCCGCCGTCGCGCCGAGGGCATGTCCGAGTCCAAGCAGATCGCGCTGCTCGAGGCCGTCGCGGCCAAGGACAAGGAGAAGCGCGGCAAGCGCAAGGCCGCCAAGGACGGTAGAGACGGCAAGTGACGCCGCGACATGCGACGACGCTCGCGACCCGTCGGGAGGCGGGCCGGATATGAGTGAGACGGGGTGCGTCGCCACGCAGCGGCGCACCCCGTATCGTTGAGCGCGGGTTCCCGCGCCTGAGCAAGCAGGGAGACGCATATGATCAAAGCCGAGCTCACCGCCGAGGACGCCCGCGCGGGCATCCGGGCACTCGAGCCCAAGATCGACCGGTACGCCAAGCTCGTGATCCGCACGGGCGTCAACGTGAAGCCCGGGCAGGAGGTCGTGGTCCTCGCCCCGGTGGAGACCGCCGACTTCGTCCGCAAGCTGGTGCGCCACGGGTACGAGGCCGGCGCGGGCCATGTGACGGTGATCTGGAGCGATGACGAGGTGACGCGGCTCACCTACGAGAACGTGGAGACCTCGTTCTTCGAGACGACGCCGGAATGGCAGCGCGTGCAGCTCGACTCCCTCGCGGAGGACGGGGCGTGCTTCGTGTTTGTCGAGGGGGCGGACCCCGAGGCCCTCAAGGGCATCGACCCCGCCAAGCCCGCCGCCGCCTCCAAGGCGCGCAACACCCAGTGCCGGGCGTTCCGCCGCGGCCTGGACTTCAACATCAACCCCTGGTGCATCGCGGGGGCCCCGGTCGCGGCCTGGGCGACCCACGTCCTCCCGGGCATCCCCGAGGAGGCCGCGGTGTACCGGCTGTGGTGCGCCATCCTCTCCGCCGCGCGCGCCGACGGCGCCGATCCCGAGAGCGATTGGGAGCTGCACAACGCGACCTTCGAGAAGAACCTCCGCTTCCTGAACGAGCGCCATTTCACCGCGCTGCGCTACACCGCCGACAACGGCACCGACCTCACGGTGGGGCTCACGGACCGGCACCTGTGGGCCGGCGGCTGCGGGGAGACCCCCGACGGGCACCCGTTCTTCCCCAACATCCCCACCGAGGAGGTCTTCACCTCCCCGGACTGCGAGCGCGCCGACGGCATCGTCCACTCGGCCCTGCCGCTCATCCACCACGGCAACAAGGTGGACGGCTTCTGGCTGCGCTTCGAAGGGGGCCGCGTGGTCGACTACGATGCCGTGGTCGGCAAGGACACGCTCACGAGCATCCTCGATACGGACGAGGGCGCGCGGCGTCTGGGCGAGGTGGCGCTGATCTCCAAGAACACGCCCATCCGCGAGAGCGAGACGCTGTTCTTCGACACGCTGTACGACGAGAACGCGAGCTGCCACCTGGCGCTCGGGATCGGGTTCGCGGAGTGCTACGAAGGCGGGTACGACATGACCCCCGAGCAGCTGCGCGAGCACGGGGTCAACACCTCGAGCACGCACGTCGACTTCATGATCGGCACCGACGACCTGGACGTCACGGGCATCTGCGAGGACGGCACCGAGGTCCCGGTGTTCGTGAACGGGCAGTGGAGCTGGGAGTAGCGGTGCCGCCGCAGAGTCCCCGAAACGCCGCGCCGGCACGGCACCCCCGTGGTACAATGCCACACGCGGGCCGTTAGCTCAGCTGGCAGAGCAGGGGACTTTTAATCCCAAGGTCTAGGGTTCGAACCCCTAACGGCCCACCACAGGTACGAGAGGGCCTCGGCGACGGGGCCCTTTTGGTTCCGGGCTCCGTGCGGGGTTCGAACCGATGAGGTCGCGAGGCTGAGCGAACGCGCGAGCGTTCGCCAGCGAGCGCGCGAGGGCGGCGGGAGCCGCCCGGAGCGCGCGGACGCCGCAGGCGGACGCGAACCCCTAACGGCCCACCACAGGTACGAGAGGGCCTCGGCGACGGGGCCCTTTTGGTTCCGGGCTCCGTGCGGGGTTCGAACCGATGAGGTCGCGAGGCTGAGCGAACGCGCGAGCGTTCGCCAGCGAGCGCGCGAGGGCGGCGGGAGCCGCCCGGAGCGCGCGGACGCCGCAGGCGGACGCGAACCCCTAACGGCCCACCACAGGTACGAGAGGGCCTCGGCGACGGGGCCCTTTTGGTTCCGGGCTCCGTGCGGGGTTCGAACCGATGAGGTCGCGAGGCTGAGCGAACGCGCGAGCGTTCGCCAGCGAGCGCGCGAGGGCGGCGGGAGCCGCCCGGAGCGCGCGGACGCCGCAGGCGGACGCGAACCCCTAACGGCCCACCACAGGTACGAGAGGGCCTCGGCGACGGGGCCCTTTTGGTTCCGGGCTCCGTGCGGGGTTCGAACCGATGAGGTCGCGAGGCTGAGCGAACGCGCGAGCGTTCGCCAGCGAGCGCGCGAGGGCGGCGGGAGCCGCCCGGAGCGCGCGGACGCCGCAGGCGGACGCGAACCCCTAACGGCCCACCACAGGTACGAGAGGGCCTCGGCGACGGGGCCCTTCTTATATTCGATGGGGACGCGGTGCGCTGGAGGAGGATGACGCATGACGCGCGACGAGGCGCTGAGCGTGCTCGGGCTCAAGTCCGGGGCGACGCGCGACGAGGTGCGCCTGGTGTACCGGGAGCTCGCCCAGATGCTCCACCCCGACAAGTTCGGCTCGAACAAGCGCCTGCGCGAGCGGGCCGAGCAGCAGATGCGCGCCATCAACGAGGCGCGCGACGTGCTGCTGAAGGGCGCGCGCCCCTCTTCGGGCGCCCGCAGGGGCTCGGGCCGCGCGGCGTCCTCCGGGTACGCCGCCGGCTCGCCGGAGGCGATCGCCTTCGAGGCGCGCGCCCGCGCGAACGCGGCGGAGACCGCGCGCCTCTCCGTCGTCGCGCAGCTGCGCACGATGCGCGAACGGCGTCGCGCCATGCTCGGAATGGCCGCGGTGGCGGCCCTCGTCTCCCTCGTGACGATGAGGATGCGCGGCACGCTCGGCATGCTCGCGTTCTCCATCTCGTCGATGCTCGTCCTGTGGGGCGTCGTCGACGCCGTGATCCTGTCGAGCCAGGTCGACGCGCTCAAGAAGCGCTCGGTGGAGCTGCTGCGCACGCGTGACGCGGCCCGCAGGATCGCCGAGGAGGCGGCCGGCCTGTAACCGCCCGCCCCGCGTCCCGCGCCCGCGACGGCGCTCTGGCGGGTCCGTGCGCCCCGTGCCCCCGTCTTTTCCGCGTGCGGACCACGGACCTGCGGGCTCGCGGTAGAATGTACGGGATTTCGGCTTGCGCCGCCATCGACCGCCCGTCCCGCAGGGCCCAGAGAGGAACCACCGATGCCAGATACCCAGCGCAACGAGGGAGCCGTGTCGCCGGAGCTCGACGAGATGACCTGCGACCTCATCGGCCTGTTCCTCGACTCGCTCGCCGAGGGCGACGACCCCGGGGTCGTGGTGTGCGTCGAGGACGCCGCGGGCTCCCGCAGCCAGGTCGCGTTCTCCGACGACGGCGAGGAGGCCTGCCTCGCGGCCGCCCAGGCCTTCGTCACGCAGCATGCGGGCACGGGCGTGCCCGAAGACGGCGTCGGCGCCCTGGTCCGCTACGCGCTCGCGTGCACGGGCTGCGTCGACCTGGGCGACGAGGGCTACCGCAACGCCGTCCTCGTGAGCTTCTTCGAGCGGGGCCTGCCGTGCGGCTACTCCGCGTACGTCCTGTTCGACGGCATGGGCGAAGGGGACGCATTTATGTGGAGCGACCCTGAACCTGCAGGTGAGGAGCCCCCGCTTCTCTGAGGTCGTTTACTATATACGTCGTTTGAAACCGGTCACCGAGAATATCGGCATGCCCGCCGATTGGCCCTGGCATGCTTCCACGTCGCTTACGAGGGGTAAGGGATAACCACATGCGCGTTGAGAACCTGAGGGACATCGCCATCATCGCCCACGTCGACCACGGCAAGACCACGCTGGTCGACAAGCTGCTGCGCGCCACGGACGCCTTCCGTGCCAACCAGCAGGTCGAGGAGCGCGTGCTCGACTCCAACGACCAGGAGCGCGAGCGCGGCATCACCATCCTCGCCAAGAACATCTCCATCGAGTACAAGGGCGTGAAGATCAACGTCATCGACACGCCGGGCCACGCCGACTTCGGCGGCGAGGTCGAGCGCGTGCTGCGCATGGCCGACGGCGCGCTGCTGCTCGTCGACGCCTTCGAGGGCCCCATGCCCCAGACGCGCTTCGTCCTGCGCCACGCCATCGACTGCGGGCTGCGCGTCATGATCGTCATCAACAAGATCGACCGCCCCGGCGCCGACCCGGAGAAGGCCTACAACGACTGCCTCGACCTCATGGCCGATCTGGGCGCCTCCGACGAGCAGCTCGAGTTCGCCATGGAGCACGTGGTGTACGCGAGCGCGATGAACGGCTTCGCGCGCCTGGACCCGGACGACGGCAACATGGACATGTACCCGCTGCTCGACATGATCCTCGACGACATGCCCGCCCCCGACGTCGACGTTGACGGCCCGCTGGCCATGCAGTGCGTGACCGTCGACCACTCCAGCTACGTGGGGCGCATCGGCATCGGCCGCGTGTACTCCGGCACGATCCGCACCGGCGACCAGATCCTCGTCGTGAAGAACGACGGCGAGCGCGCCACGGCCACCGTCAAGCAGCTCTTCACCTTCGACTACCTGGGCCGCACCGAGTGCTCCGAGGTGTCCGCCGGCGACATCGGCGCCGTGGTGGGCGTCGACTCCACCGACATCGGCGACGTCTACACCGACCCGGCGAACCCCGTCGAGCTCGACCCCATCGAGATCGACCCGCCGACGCTGTCCATCGTGTTCGAGGCCTCGACCTCCCCGCTGGTGGGGCGCGACGGCGACATCGTGGGCGCACGCCAGCTCAAGGAGCGCCTGTTCAACGAGCGCGAGAACAACGTGACCATGCGCATCGAGGAGCTGCCGGACAAGAGCGGCGTCGAGGTCTCGGGCCGCGGCATCCTGCACCTGTCCGTCCTCATGGAGACGATGCGCCGCGAGGGCTTCGAGTTCCAGGTCGGCCGCCCGCGCGTCCTGTTCAAGAAGGATGAGGACGGCAACCGCATGGAGCCGGTCGAGCAGGCCGTCGTGGAGTGCCCGGACGAGTACGCCGGCAAGGTCATCGAGGTCTTCGGCAACGCCGGCGGCACGATGACGAACATGCAGGCCGGCAAGACGGTCACCCATATCGAGTTCCGCATCCCCACCCGCGGCATCATGGGTCTCAAGAACCGCGTCATGAACGTCACGCACGGCGAGGGCGTGTTCTACCACACCTTCCTCGAGTACGGCCCGTATGCGGGCGAGATCGGCAACCGCAACAACGGCGCCATGATCTCCATGACGACCGAGAAGGCCGTCGCCTACGCGCTCGGCACGCTGCAGGAGCGCGGCCAGCTGTTCGTGGAGCCCGGCACCGAGTGCTACGAGGGCATGATCGTGGGCGAGCGCTCCAAGCCCGGCGACATGGTGGTCAACATCGCGCGCACCAAGAACCTCGGCAACCAGCGCTCCTCCACCGCCGATATCGCCGTCCAGCTCGTGCCGCCCCGCACCTTCTCGCTGGAGGAGGCGCTCGAGTACATCGCCGACGACGAGCTGGTGGAGATCACGCCGAAGAACATCCGCCTGCGCAAGCGCCTGCTGAACGCCACCGACCGCAAGAAGGCGGCGGCGTGCGCGATGAGCGGCAAGTAGGATCCGCCTCCGCGTCGGTCTTCGCCGACGGGAAGCTGCGCGAGGGGCCCGTTCCCGGTCGTCGGGGGCGGGTCCCTCGTCATATCGCGCCGCGCGGTCGGGCTGCGCGGGAGGCGCCGCAGGCGGGTTCCCGGTGTCGGGGACGGCTACAGGCCGGGCCGCCGCTTGCTGCGTTGGCGGCGATGCCGCTTGAGGCGGTCGAGCGCCTCGCGCTTGCGCTCGTCGCGGCGGCGCGACTCGATGTCGGCTTGGACGCGCTCGCGCCGGCTCTCGAGCTCGTCCGCGGAGCGCGTGGTGGTGATCGAGTGCGCGGCGGCGTTGCGGACCTGCCGGCGCGACTTATGGATGACCTCGGCGATCTCCACATCGGTGGGGCTCTTGATATCGAAGTGCAGCGACAGGTAGCGCAGGATCATCGTGACCGCGACGCATACGATCAGCGAGATGACATGGGAGACGCCGGAGCTCGCGAGGACCACGTAGGCGATGGCCCCGCCGACGGCGGCGACCGCGTAGAAGTTGCTGCGCTGGAAGATGGCGGGCGTCTGCCCGAGGCAGATGTCGCGCAGCATGCCGCCACCGACCGCCGTGAAGAAGCCCATCATCACGCAGATGATCGGCTCGAAGCCGTAGGCGTAGGCCTTGTCGGCGCCCGTCGCGGCGAACAGGCCCACGGCGAAGATGTCGAGGACGGCGATGAGGCGGTCCTGCCGCTCCACGAACGAGGGGATGACGAACACGACCGCGGCCGTGATCATGGAGGCGGGGAGAGCGAGCGGCTGGCTGATGAAGTAGACGCTGCCCACCTGCAGGATCACATCGCGGATGAGGCCTCCGCCCAGGCTGCAGAGTACCGCGAGCGCGATGGCGCCCACGAGATCGAGCCGCTTCTCGCGGGCGGTGAGCGCGCCGCTGATCGACGAGACGACGATGGCGAGCATCTCGAAGCCGATGGGGACGGCCACCATGGCCCCCGCCCCGGCGGCGCTTGCGTTGATGGCCCCGATGGCGGGCACGGCTATGGAGAGCAGGGCGGGCATGCGGTCCCTTTCGGTTCGGTCGGACACGGTGCCTAGTGTACACGGAGCGGGACCGGTGGGTGGCGTCGACCGGCGGCGCTCCGCGCGCCGGTCGCGCCTCGGGCGCCCCTGCGGGCCGCCCTCGCGCGCTGCGCTGGCAAAGACGCTCACGCGCTTTGCGCAGCTCCGCGCCCTGCGGGTTCGAATCCCTCTCGCCCTCGGCTGAGAGGGGCTCCGGGCCTCGGAGGATTACCTTGTTGACAGGGAAACTGGCGGAGAGAGAGGGGACGGGGGGATGAGGCTGAGGGATATCCGCCGGGCTGCGCCCGGCTCCCGCTTCGGGCGGCTCCGCCGCCCTCGCGCGCTGCGCTGGCAAAGACGCTCACGCGCTTTGCGCAGCTCCGCGCCCTGCGGGTTCGAATCCCTCTCGCCCTCGGCTGAGAGGGGCTCCGGGCCTCGGAGGATTACCTTGTTGATAGGGATGGCTGGCGGAGAGAGAGGGATTCGAACCCTCGGAACGCTCGCGCGCTCAACGGTTTTCAAGACCGCCGCATTCAACCGCTCTGCCATCTCTCCGTGACTGGTAATGATAGCATCGAACCCGATGGCGTGAGAAGGTGGGAGGACGACGTGGATACTTGCGGGACCGACGAGCGCTTCATGCGCGAGGCGCTGGCCGAGGCCGCCCGCGCCGCCGAGCTGGGCGAGGTGCCGATCGGCGCGGTGGTCGTGTACGACGGGCAGGTCATCGCCCGCGCCCACAACCTGCGCGAGCACGACGAGGACCCCTCGGCGCACGCCGAGTTCTCCGCCATGCTCGCCGCCGCCCGCGCCCTCGGTCGCTGGCGCCTCACCGGATGTACCGTCTACGTCACGCTCGAACCGTGCCCCATGTGCGCCGGGCTCATGGTCAACGCCCGTGTCGACCGCTGCGTGTACGGCGCGCGCGACCCCAAGGGCGGGGCGGTCGGGACCCTGTACGACCTGAGCTGCGACAGCAGGCTCAACCATGCGTTCGCGGTGCGCTCCGGCGTGCTGGAGGAGGAGTGCGCGGCCCAGCTCAGGGAGTTCTTCGGATCCCTGCGCGCCGCGCGCAGGGACGGCGCCTCGGAGACGCCCGCCGTCGAGCCGAGCGCCCCCGCCGCCTTGCATCGCCCCTCTCCCGCCTCCGGCCCGGCTCCCGCCCCGCGGGTCCTGCTGGCCGTGGACTCCTTCAAGGACTCCCTGTCGAGCCCCGAGGCCGAGCGCCACATCTCCCGGGGCATCCTGCACGCATGCCCGGGCGCGGAGGTGAGGTGCCTGCCCGTCGCGGACGGGGGAGAGGGCGCCCTCGACGCCGTCTCGGCGGCGCTGGGGGGCGTGTCGCGCACCCTCGAGGTCGCGGGTCCGCTCGGCGAGCCCGTCCGCGCCCGCTACGTCCGCGCGGACGGTCCGGACGGGCCGATCGCCGTCATCGAGATGGCGGAGGCGGCGGGCATCGAATACTCCCCGCGCACGCACGAGGCCGCCCTGCGCGCCTCGACCCGGGGCGTGGGGGAGCTTCTCGCGGACGCGGTCCGGGGCGGTGCGGAGACGGTGTACTTCGCGATCGGCGGGAGCGCGACGAGCGACGGGGGCGCGGGGTTCCTGCAGGCGCTCGGCGCCCGGCTGCTCGATGCGGCGGGGGAGCCGATCGGCCCCGGCCTGGCCGGTCTGGCGGACCTGCGCTCGATAGACCTCGGCCCGGCGCTCGAGATGCTGTCCGGCCGCCTGCTCGTGGTCCTGTCCGATGTCGACAACCCGCTCGTGGGAGCGCGCGGCGCCGTCGCGGTCTACGGGCCGCAGAAGGGGCTGGCGCTCGATTCCGACGGCGCGTGCGGCCTCGGCGTGCTGGACGGGTGGATGGTCGCCTACGGGCGCCTGCTCGACGCCGCGCGGGGGGCCGGGGCGGAAGGCGGTGCGTCGCCGGCGGCCGGCGGGAGGCGCTTCCGCTCGGTGCTCGGGGTGCCCGGAGCCGGCGCGGCGGGAGGGCTCGGCGCGGCGCTGCTCGCGCTCGGCGCGCAGATGGTGTCGGGGGCCGATGCGGTCCTCGACCTGGTGGGCTTCGACGCCGCGCTCGACGATGCGGATCTGGTGGTCGTCGGGGAGGGCGCCATCGACGGGCAGACGGCGCGCGGCAAGGCGCCCGTGGGCGTCGCGCGCCGCGCGAAGCGGCGGGGAAGGCCGGTCATCGCGGTCGCGGGGTCGCGCGCGGAGGACCTCGATGCGGTGTACCGGGCCGGCATCGACCTCGTGCTCCCCATCATCCGGCGCCCCATGGCGCTCGCCGAGGCGCTCGACCCCGAGGAAGCGGCGGAGAACCTGCGCTGCGCCGGGGAGGCCGTCGTACGCGCCTACCTGCTCGGCAAGCTGTAGGGGCCGCACGTCTCCCGCCCTATCGGGCGCTCGCCCGCACCCGGCCCCCCCGGCACCGGGTGCACCCCGTCCTTCCCGCCGCATCGGTGCGGAGCGTCCGCGCCGCCCGTGCGCCCGCGGCGGTTTACGGCCAAAGGAAACGGCCGGCGCCCCGCGTGGGGTGCCGGCCGCTCGAGGCCCGGACGCGGTGTCCGTCGTCCTCCTAGAACGTGAACTCCCAGTGGCCGCTCCATTCGGTCGAGCTCGTGAGCAGGTACATGACGACGAAGACGACGATGAGGATGACCGAGATGACGATGAACGGGATGGGGCTCTTGGTTTTGAAGGGCATGAGACCTCCTGATGACGATCGGGTGCGCCGATTGCCGGCGCCGCGCTGAAGCGCAGCCATCGTATCACGAGCCGCGGCCTGCGACGCCGGGGGTGTCATTCGAAATCGTCCGGAATCGTCCGCGGCGTCCGTATCCGGCGGACCGGTTCCGCCCCGCCGCGGGCTTTCCGGGCACGGCTGGCGTGGTTTTCGCGTCCGCCCTCGACGCGCGCGGTGGAAGCGGGTATGATATCGGGCACGGCGCCGAGCGCGCTCGATGGGTTCGGGTGACGATATGTTCCGAATCTGGTCAGGTCCGGGAGGAAGCAGCCATAAGGAGCCTCTGACGGGCACCCGGATCCATCGAGCGCACCGGTGTCCTTTCTTTTTCGGCCCCGTCCGCGGTGCACGACCCCGCCCGCTGCGGCCGTTCGCGTCGGGGAGCGTCGTTCCGCCCCGCGGCGCCGGTTGAGCGCGCCGCCAGTTTACGGATGCTTTACGGGACCGGTCTCGCAACGGGCGTATGATAACGCGATAGGAACGTTCGCGACATCGTTTGGATTGCCGATGCTTGAGCTTCTGAAGCGCTTCTCCGCCGGATACCGGCGCTATTTCATCATAGGCCCCGCCTGCAAGCTGCTCGAGGTGTTCTTCGACCTGCTCACCCCCCTGGTCATCGCGCGGATGATCGACGAGGGCGTGGGCGCGCGCGATCCGTCGGCGGTCCTGCGGTACGGCGCGCTGCTGGCCGCCATGGCGGTGGTCGGCATGGGGTTCACCCTCATCTGCCAGAAGATGGCGGCGCTCGCCTCCCAGGGGATGGGCACGGGCATGCGCGCGGCGCTCTACCGGCGCATCAACGAGTTCGCCTACGTGGAGCTCGACCGCTTCGGCACCCCGTCGCTCATCACGCGCATCACCAACGACGTCAACCAGATCCAGCTCGCCATCGCCCTCGGCGTACGCCAGCTCATCCGCTGGCCCTTCCTCGCGATCGGGTCCATGGTCGCGGCGCTGCTGATCGACGTGCGGCTCGGCCTGATGTTCCTCGTGTCGACCCCGCTGATCGGCCTGGTCTTCTGGCTGGTCATGGCGAGGTGCGTGCCGTACTTCAAGCAGATGCAGGCCAAGCTCGACCGCATCGGGCTCATCACGCGCGAGGGCCTGTCGGGCGTGCGCGTGATCCGCGCCTTCGTCCGCGGGGACCATGAGCGCGCGCGGTTCCGCGAGGCCGCTGAGCAGCAGGCAGGCGTCGCCATCGCGGTGGGGCGGCTGTCGAGCGTGCTGAACCCGGTGACCTTCCTCGTCATGAACCTCGGCGTGTGCGCGATCCTGTGGATGGGCGGCATCCAGGTCGAGGTGGGCGAGCTCACACAGGGCGAGGTCATGGCCTTCGTGAACTACATGACGCAGACCCTGCTGTCCATCGTGTACGTGGCGAACCTCGTGGTGGTGTTCACCAAGGCGGGGGCGAGCGCGTCCCGCGTGAACGAGGTGCTGCACTGCGCCCCGAGCATCACCGACGGGGGCAACAGCCCGGTCGCGCTGCCCGCCCCCTCCGATGCGGGCGCCGTCCCGGCGCTGCGCCTCGACCGCGCCTGCTTCGCGTTCGAGGGCTCCGAGGTGGACACCGTGCGCGACGCGACCCTGACCTTAGGGCTCGGGCAGACGCTCGGCATCATCGGGGGCATGGGCTCGGGCAAGTCGACGCTCGTCTCGCTGATCCCCCGTCTGTACGACGTCCGGTCGGGTTCGGTCGAGGTCATGGGGACCGACGTGCGGCGCTGGCCGCTCTCCCAGCTCCGCCGCGTGGTGGGCATCGTCCCGCAGCGGGCCGCGCTCGTCTCGGGCACCATTCGCACGAACCTGTGCTGGCGCGATGACGAGGCGCTCGACGGCGAGCTGTGGGCGGCGCTCGAGATGGCCCAGGCGGCCGAGTTCGTCCGCAAGCTGCCCCGGGGCCTCGACGCCCCCGTCGAGGCGGGCGGCAGGAACTTCTCCGGCGGCCAGCGCCAGCGCCTGACCATCGCCCGGGCGCTCGTGGGCGACCCGCTTCTGCTCATCCTGGACGACTCGGCCTCGGCGCTCGACTTCAAGACCGATGCGGCGCTGCGCCACGCGATCCGTGCGCGATCGGGTGAGGCGGCCGATGGGGCGGGGTCGGGGCTCCCGCTCACCACGGTCATCGTCAGCCAGCGCGTCTCGTCCGTGCGCGACGCCGACCTGATCTGCGTGATGTCCCATGGCAGCGTGGCGGGGCTCGGCACCCATGACGAGCTGCTGGCGGAGTGCCCCCTCTACCGCGAGATCTGCCTGTCCCAGCTCCGCCGCGAGGAGCTCGGCGGCGCCGTCGCGGCGGGGGAGGCGCCGGCGACCCCTCCCGGTCCCGAGCCCCCCGCGGGCGCGTCCCGTCCCGATGCGGGTGCCGAGGGCGCCCGTGGCCCGATCGATGCGAAGGGCGGTGCCCGATGAACCCGTATGCCTCCGCCGGATCGGTCTCCACGGTCACGGCAAGCGTCTCCGGCAACGACAACCTGAACGGCGAGGGCGGCCCCGGAGCCCCGCGCGACCGCATCGGCGGCGAGCGCCTCTCCACCGCCGCGGTCACGCGGCGCCTGCTCTCCTACGTGAGGCCCCACGCCGTGTCCTTCTCCGTCTCGTTCATCTCGGCCGCCGTCTCGGTCGTCCTGCAGCTCTACACGCCCATCCTCATCGGCCGGGGCATCGACCTCATCATCGGCGCCGGCCGGGTGGACTTCGCCGCCCTCGCGCCGCTCGTCCGCCTGCTCGCGCTCACCGTCGCCGGCGCGTCCGCCTTCCAATGGCTGCAGGGGTACTGCGTGAACCGGCTGAGCTACGAGACCGTCCGCGACATGCGGATCCAGGCGTACGGGAAGCTCGACCGGATGCCGCTGTCCTTCATCGACGCCCATCCGCACGGCGACCTGATCTCGCGCGTGGTCAACGACGTCGACCAGGTGGGCGACGGCCTGCTCCAGGGCTTCACCCAGCTGTTCACCGGCGTGGTGACGATCGTGGGGACCCTCGTGTTCATGCTGAGCATCTCGGCGCCCATGGCGGTCGTCGTGGTGCTCGTGACGCCGCTGTCCGTGGCCGCCGCCGCGCTCATCGCGCGCTTCTCCAACCGGAGCTTCACCGACCAGCAGCGCATTCAGGGGCAGCTCGGCGGCTATATCGAGGAGTACGTCGGCAACCAGCGCCTCGTCGACGCGTTCGCCTACGGCGGCAGGGCGCAGGAGGGCTTCGACGCCATCAATGCGGCGCTCTACACGGCGGGCGAGCGGGCGCAGTTTTTGAGCTCGCTGTCCAACCCCGGGACGCGCTTCATCAACAACCTGATCTACGGCGTGGTGGCCGTGATCGGCTGCCTGGGCGTCATCACGGGCGTCCCCGCGCCGCTCACGGTCGGCGAGGTGCAGACCTTCCTGTCGTACGCCAACCAGTACACCAAGCCCTTCAACGAGGTGACGAGCGTCATCATGCAGATCCAGACCGCCTACGCGTCCGCCCGGCGCCTGTTCGCGCTGCTCGACGCGGACGAGGAGGAGCCGGACGCCGAGGACGCGGTCGAGCTCGGGCGCCCGCGCGGCGAGGTCTGTCTGGAGCACGTCGACTTCAGCTATGTGGAGGACCGGCCGCTGCTGCGCGACATCTGCGTGGACGCGCGCGCCGGCATGCGCTTCGCCCTGGTGGGGCCGACCGGCTGCGGCAAGACGACCCTGATCAACCTGCTGCTGCGCTTCTACGATGTGGACGCGGGAACGATCAGCGTCGACGGCATCGACACCCAGCGCATCGCGCGCGCCAGTCTGAGGCGGTCGTTCGGCATGGTGCTGCAGGACACGTGGCTGTTCGAGGGGACGGTGCACGACAACATCGCCTACGGCCGCCCGGATGCGACGCGCGAGCAGGTGGTCGACGCGGCGCGGCGGGCGCACGCGGACGCGTTCATAGCGGCGCTCCCGGACGGGTACGACACGGTGATCGGCGAGGATGGCGGATCGTTCTCCGCGGGCCAGAAGCAGCTGCTCTGCATCGCGCGCGTGATGCTCACCGACCCGGCGATCCTGCTGCTGGACGAGGCGACCTCGAGCATCGACACGCGTACCGAGCTGCAGGTCCAGGCGGCGTTCGACGAGCTCATGGAAGGGAGGACGAGCTTCGTGGTGGCGCACCGCCTCTCGACGATCCGCAACGCGGACTGCATCCTGTACATGCGCGACGGGCGGATCCTCGAGCGCGGGACCCACGACGAGCTGCTCGCGCGCGGCGGGGCGTACGCGGAGCTCTACAACTCCCAGTTCAGCGCATAGGCCGGCGTTTCCGGGCGCGCCGGCGCGGCATGGGGGCGCAGCGCCGCATCGTGCGTGACGAAGACCGCCCCGTCTCCGCCGAGGGAGACCATGACCTGGGAGACGCCGCGGCCGAGCAGCTCGCGCGCCGCCTCGACGATCCGCTCGTCGCCGGAGACCGGGCGCCCCAGCAGGCGGCCGAGCTCGGCTGCATCGCCGGTGCGCCGGACACCACGATGCTCATGGGTATGGGTGTGGCCATCCCGCACGGTACGAACGAGGCGAAGGACGCCGTCAAGCGGACCGGCGTGGTGCTGCAGCAGTACCCCGAGGGCGTGGACTTCGACGGGGAAAAGGCCTACCTGCTGTTCGGTATCGCCGGCAAGGGCGAGGAGCATCTCGAGGTGCTGGCCGCCATCTGCAAGGTGCTCGAGGACGAGGAGGTCCTCGAGCGGATGAAGACCACCGACGACGTGGCCTGGATCGTCGAGAAGCTGAACGCGTCGAAGTGGCGCCGAGGGGCACCGCCTCGTCGAACAACCGAAAACGCATGTTGCCGAGGCGACCGGGGACCTGCAACCTCCCCGGTCGCCGTTCGCTGCACGCCTCGCCCATCCTGGGAAAATGGGGACGGGCCGGGAAAATAGGGACAGGCACTTTTTTCCCAGCCATTGGGAAAAAAGTGCCTGTCCCTATTTTCCCGGCCCGTCCCCGAAAAAGGGCTTGCACTGTGTATAGGTGTGTATATACTGTACTTAACGAGTATACACAGTATACCCGGACAGGGATGCCATCGGGACGTCGGGTGCGCATCCTGCCCGTCGGGGGACGCCCCGGCGGGCGCGTACGAAAGGACACCGTGTGGAGATCATCATCTCGAACTCGAGCGACCGGCCCATCTACGAGCAGATCATGACGCAGATCAAGGCGCAGATCCTCTCGGGTGAGCTGGAGGGAGGCGAGCAGCTCCCGTCCATCCGCGCGCTGGCCAACAGCCTGCGGGTGAGCGCCATCACCACCAAGCGCGCCTACGCGGACCTGGAGGCCAAGGGGTTCATCGAGACCGTCCAGGGCAAGGGGAGCTTCGTGGCGGGGGGCAACGAGGAGCTGATCCGCGAGGAGCATCTGCGCGAGGTCGAGGGCCTCATGGGGCGTGCCGTGGAGGCGGGACGCGCCATCGGGCTCAGCGATACCGAGCTCTCCGAGATGTTCGCCCTCACCCTCGAATGACGGGACAGCCCGTCTCCGGCTATCTCGCGGCAAGCGACCGGGCGGCCCCTCGGACCGACCCGATGACTTTGGAGTGTGACGACATGACGCATCTGATCGAGGCGACCGGCCTCACGAAGCATTACGAGGGGTTCTCGCTGGACGGCGTGGACCTGACGGTGGACGACGGGGAGGTCGTCGGGTTCGTCGGCAAGAACGGCGCCGGCAAGTCCACCACCATCAAGGCGCTCCTCGGCCTGATCGGTGTCGACGCCGGCGAGGCCCGCCTGCTGGGCCAGGTGTCGACCGGCGGCGGTCTCGCGCCCGAGGTGCGGGAGCGCATCGGCGTGGTGTTCGACACCGTCTCCGTCCCACCCCATCTCAAGGTGGGCGATGTGGGCCGCCTGTACGGCCGCGCCTTCCGCACATGGGAGGGGCGCGCCTTCGCGCGCCGCCTCAAGGACTTCGGCCTGGACGCCGGCAAGCAGGTCAAGGAGCTCTCGCGCGGCATGGGCATGAAGCTCAGCCTCGCCTGCGCGCTCAGCCACGGCTCGAGCCTGCTCATCCTGGACGAGGCGACCGCCGGGCTGGATCCCATGGCGCGCGAGGAGGTCCTCGACATGCTGCGCGACTTCGTCGCCGCGCCGGGGAGGGCGATCCTCATGTCGAGCCATATCACGAGCGACCTCGAGCGCATCGCCGACCGCGTGGTCTGCATCGACGAGGGGCGCATCGTCTTCGACCTCGCCAAGGACGCGATCACCGACGAGATGGGCGTGGCGCGCTGCCGCGTGGCGGATTTCGAGCGGATCGCCTCGAGCGGCTTCGTGCCCGAGTCCGAGCTGCGCTACCAGCGCCACGAGTACGGCATCGACGTGCTGGTGCCCGACCGCTACGACTTCGCCCGGCGCTTCCCGGACGTGCCCTGCGACCGTATGACCATCGACGACTACATGACCTTGATGCTGAAGGGCGGTGTGCGATAGATGAAGCGCGCGTACCTGATCGAGATGACGGTTCTGAAGGACTACATGCGCCAGCTGATCCCGCTCGGGTTCTTCGTGGCGTTCTGCATCAGCCTCGGCATGCAGTCGATCGTGGCGGCGCCCGCGGTCATCACCATGCTGAAGTTCATGATGGGCTCGATGGCCGCGGCGGCGTACGACGAGCAGAACAACTGGGGCCTGTTCCGGCTCACGATGCCCGTGACGCGCCGCGACGTGGTGCTCGCCCGCTACGCCGTGATCCTCACCATCGGCTGCACGGGCATGGCGATCGGCCTGCTCGCGGCGGCGGTGCTGACGGGGGTTGCGAGCGCGGTGGAGCTTCCCGGCGGCCTCTCGTCGATCCTGGCGTTCGACCCCGGCACCATCCTCGGCATGCTGTTCGCATCCTTCTTCTGCATGTTCATGGGCTCGGCGGTCGCGAGCGTCATCACGCCGGTGTACTTCCGGTTCGGGCAGACCAAGGCCACCCAGTACCTCCCCATGATGACCGTCCTCATCTTCATCATCCCGATGCTGATTATCGGAAGCGGCGTGTTGGACGATGCAGCCGTCTCCATGGAGACGCTCGCCGAGCTGCTGAAGCTCATCGAGACCCCGGCGGGCACCGCGGCGTGCATGGTGGTCTTCGCGGCGGCGTCCCTGGTCGTGCTGGGCATCTCGGCGGCGGTGTCGCTCAGGATCTACGCCCGCCGCGAGCTGTAGCACCGACGGGTGCGGGAGGTCGGGGACCGGGAAAATAGGGACAGGCACTTTTTTCCCAGCCGTGGGGAAAAAGTGCCTGTCCCTATTTTCCCAGCCTGTCCCCATTTTCCCGATTTCCCATCTCGCGACTGCTGTGGCGAGAACGGGGTACCCGGTACAACGGATACCGATTCACGGGCCGGCTCGGGCCGACCGCGTCCATGGGAGGGATGCGTCATGAGGATTCTGATCGCGTACAACAGCCGCGGGGGAAACACCAAGCAGGTGGCTGAGTCGCTGCAGGGGGCACTCGCCCATGCGGGTGCCGAGGTCGATATCGCGGAGGTGACCGCGGGGACCGTCGAGGAGGTCTGCGGGCGCGTCGGGGATGCCGACGCGGTGCTCGCCGGCTTCTGGTGCGACAAGGGCACCTGCACCGCCGAGATGGACGAGCTGCTCGCGCATCTCGGCGGCAAGCGCGTGTTCCTGTTCGGCACCGCCGGGTTCGGCGGCGCACCCGAGTATTTCGACCGCATCCTCTCCGGTGTGCGGGCGAAGCTGCCCGACGGCGCCGCCTACGCGGGAGGGGCCATGTGCCAGGGCAGGATGGGCGAGGGGGTACGCCGTCGCTACGAGGCGATGCTCGAGCAGAATCCCGGCGACGCCCGCGTCCAGGGGATGATCGCGAACTTCGACGCCGCGCTCGCCCACCCCGACGCCGACGACCTCGACCGCATCGCCGCGGCGGCACGTGAGGCGCTCGGCCTCTAACCTCCGCTCGGAACTCGCGGGGAAATCGCGGGCCGGGAAAATAGGGACAGGCACTTTTTTCCCAACGGGTGGGAAAAAAGTGCCTGTCCCTATTTTCCCGAAACGAACGGGGCCGGACGAGCTGCGTGCTCGTCCGGCCCCGTCGCCGTCGGCCTGTGTCCGGCCGTCACTTGATCTTCGTCGTGCCCGGTGCGAGGTTCGGGTCGGTCTCGTTCGCCGCGGACTGGTAGCGCTTGGTGTAGATGTCCCGCCCGTCGTAGAACATCTGGTAGTACTCCATGACCGCGTAGTCGCCGCGCGCCTGCTCCATGGCCTGCTGCGCCGCATCGCCTCCCTCGACCGAGCTCCCGGTCAGGTACCAGCGCCCCTGGGCATCGCAGTAGCCGGCGGAGTTGATCGCGGGCATGGCGTCGCGCAGGCTTGTGAGGGCCTTCTGGTAGTCGCTCATCGGGGCGCCGATGAGCTCCATCAGCTTGGCGCCCAGGAAGTTGGTGGACAGGTCGTCGACCTCGCTCGTCTGGTCGTTGCCCGCGACGTCGTAGTTCGCCCAGATCACGTAGTCGGTCTGCCACAGGCGCTCCTGGTGCGTCGCCTCGTCCTCGTCGGTGAACCACAGGTCGTTGAACGTGGACGGGAAGAACGGCTGGTGGTCGCCGAAGAACACCACGATCACCTTGCGGTCGAGCCGGCTCAGCTGCCCGATGAAGTTCTCGAGCGCGCGGTCGGATTCCTGGATGAGCGAGACGTACTCGTTCACCTCGGAGTTGGTCATGCCGTCGATGGACAGGTTCAGCTGCTTGTCGTACGGCATGAGCCCGGTGTTGTAGCCGGAGTGGTTCTGCATGGTCACGTCGAAGATGAACTGCGGGTTGGAGTTGGTGTCCAGCAGCTCGAGGATCTTGTCGTAGGTCGCCTGGTCGGTCACCATGCCGCGCAGGGTCTCGGCGTCCTGGAAGTCCTCGATCGACAGGAACCGGTCGAACCCGAAGTCCTCGTACACGTTCTCGCGGTTCCAGTTGGTCGCGTGGTTGGGGTGCATGGCAACCGTGTCGTACCCGAGGTCCTTGAACTGGGCGGCGAGGTTCTCGGTGTCCTGGAGGTTGTAGATGGTGTAGGGGTACACGCCCGACCCGAGGTTCGCCATCGAGTTGCCGGTGAGGAACTCGTACTCGGTGTTGGCGGTGCCGCCGCCGTAGGCGGACACGTAGAGCTTGCCGCGCGACAGGCAGTCGGACATGCCCTTGAAGTACTCGGGACCGGTGTAGCCGGCGTGGAGCTGCTGGTAGATGGAGAGGTCGGAGAAGGTCTCGTTCATGATGGTGATGACCGTCGGCTGCTCCTCGGAGAACTGGGACTCGGCGGCGGCGCGCGATTCCGAGGACCCGGCGCCCTCGTCGTAGGCGGTCGCGTACTCCTCGATGGTCTCCTCCGCGCCCTCGACGGTGTAGTCGTCCGGACGCGGCGGGCGGATGGTCTGGGCGCCGGAGATGAACGAGGGCAGGAAGCCCTGGCGGTAGTAGCTCTCCAGCGGGCGCCAGGTGTAGACCTGGATGTTCAGGGTGTGGTAGTAGTCGATCAGCGTGACGTGCGCGGCGACGCCGGCGATCAGGGCGAGGCCCACGGCCAGGTTGACGACCAGGCCGCGGCGCGTGCGGCGGGAGCGCTCGGGCCGCAGGATCCCGGCGACCTGGAGGAGCGTCATGGAGACGGCGGCGCAGGCCATGCCGTACAGGCAGAAGGCCGAGAGCGTGTAGCTGTACCCCGTGCCGGCGACGGCGGCGGCCGTGGACAGGGCGGTCAGGTCGCCCGGGGTGATGGGCATGGACTTGAAGAGGACAACGAAGTACTCGGCGATGCCGATGACGTGGAGCACGAGGGCGATGCCCGCGGAGATGCCGCCGCGGCGCTGGAAGATGAGGAAGGCGCCGGCCATCACGGCGGTGACGAGCGCCCACTCGAGCATCAGGCACAGCGGGTACATCCAGGTGATGTCGTGGTTCGAGGGGACCTCGAGCCCGAGCACGGCGAAGAAGCCGGCGACGAGCAGCAGCAGGACGCTCGCGACGAGTGGGTGGGGGAGGCGCCCCTCCGGCCCGACGAGGGCGAGCGCGCGCTCGGATACGCGGGCGCGGTTGAAGCCCGCCCAGGCGCAGCCGGTGAGCACGACGTTGAGGACGAGGGCGGACAGCAGGTCGCTCTCGACCAGGCCGATGCCCGACCAGATCGCGATGAACGCCTGGAGGAGCGCGAAGACGACGCCCCATGCGATCGCGTTCGCGGGGATGCGGGTGCCGCCGGTGCGCGCGAAGCGCAGGGCGGAGACGGCGGAGAGCGCCGTGAGCACAAGGCCCACGCAGGTGATGACCGTAACGAGCATGTGGCAAACTCCTTCGGACCGCGCCGGCCAGGCGCGGGGCGGGCGCGCGTGAGGGGCGTCGCCCGAGGGTCGCTGACAGGTTCATGACAACGTCTTGATGTTGCGGAAACCAATGGTACCGTTCGTTTGTCGAGATTCCGTCGATGCGCGCCGCACGGTGCGTAAAATGTGGAGAAACTTAAGGTAGGGCGCCGGTTCGCGCGGGATGCCGGTCGCCGGGGCGGCTCCCGCGGCGACGCCCCGGCTCTTTCACGGGGTCGCCGGGGCCGGCTCGACCGGCTCTGCGGCGCGGGCGCCGGCGCAGGCTCCGGCACGGGCGGGGCCGATTCCGCCGGCCCGAGCGGACCGTACAGGGAAGGAGGCCGCGCATGGAGCGGACAGCATGGAATCAGGGGACCCTCGACCTCATCGACCGGCGCAGCTCGACGCGCCGGTTCGCCGACGGCGTCGAGGTGACCGACGAGCAGCGCGACGCCGTGCTGCGCGCCGCGTCGCGCGCCCCGACCGCCGGGGCCATGATGATGTACTCGATCATCGACATCCGCGCGCAGAAGACCCTCGACCGCCTGGCGGTCCTCTGCGACGACCAGCCCATGATCGCCCGCGCGCCGTGGGCGCTCGTCTTCGTGGTCGACTACTGCAAGTGGATCGACCTGTTCGAGCGCGTCGGGTGCTTCGAGGCGGCGTTCATCGAGCGCACGGGCATCGCCGCGCGCCGCGCGCCGGGGCTCGGCGAGTTCGCCATCGCGGCGCAGGACGCGGTGATCGCCGCCCAGAGCGCCGTGATCGCGGCGGAGGCCGTCGGCCTCGGCACGTGCTACATCGGCGATATCGTGGAGAACGCGGAGGAGGTCCGCGACCTGCTCGACCTGCCGCCGCACACCGTGCCGCTCTCCATGCTCATCTTGGGCGAGCCCGTCAAGGAGCGGCCCGCCACGCCGCACCCGGTGGAGAACCTGGTCATGCCCGAGCGCTACCGCCGGGCGGACGCGTCGACCCTCGACGCGCAGGTCGCGGAGATGGACGCGCTGTTCCGCCCGCACGCCTCCGGGCCCGGCGAGCACGTGCTCGACATCTACACCCGTAAGCACACCTCGGACTTCATGGCCGAGATGGGCCGGTCCATGGAGCGCTGGCTCGCCAACTGGCGCGGGGACCGTCTGTGAGGTGCCTGCCCGCAAGGCGCCTGCCGCGCATCTCAACAGGGAGAACCCGCCGCCCCGGTGGTCTTCGGGACGGCGGGTTCTTTCATTCGGCGAGGTCTCTGCTGCGGCGCCGCGTCGGCGCCGGGCGCATCGGGCGCTACCCCTCCGGGTAGACCCTCGTCAGGTGGTCGACCGCCTTGAACTTGGTGAACAGCGGCACGTACTCGTAGATGACGTTGGAGTTCTCAAGGCCGTACCACTGGACCGGCGAGCCCGCGTGGCGGCGGATCGCGTACTTGAGCGCGATGGCGGAGCGCTCGCTCGCCTCGACGTCGGACTCGGGCGCGAGCGTCTTGTACACCATGCAGAAGCGGAAGCTGCCGATGGGGCCGGGCGTGTTGTACACCGAGTAGTCGCTCTTCTGCGGGGGCAGCTCGCCGGAGGCGGACAGGTCCCCCACGATCTGGCGCAGGTAGGCGTTCACGCGCTGGTTGACCTTGTAGCCCAGGTACAGGTGGACGCGGAACACGTAGTCGGTGCCGAAGTTCTCGACCGAGTACTCGAAGGTGCGCGGCTCGTCGGTGACCTCGACGTTCAGGAACCAGTACGCCGCGGCGCGCTTGGGGTGCTTGTCGAAGATCGAGTACAGGATGTCGCGGTCGAGGTAGTCGGTGCGGGTGTTGTTGGTGAGGTAGACCAGGTTGTCGCACAGCTTGTCGTAGGTGCTGTCGTGGCGCAGGCGGTCGAGCTGCTCCAGGTAGTTGCGGATGGGCAGCAGGTTGGCCTGGCGGCGCTCCACCGCGCTGCCGTTGTACCAGCTCACCATGATGCTCATGATCAGCAGCGCGAGCAGGATGGTGAAGTAGCCGCCGTGGAAGAACTTGGTGAGGGAGGAGACGAAGAAGAAGCCCTCGAGCGCCACGAAGAACGCGAGGAACACCCAGGGGAAGAGGCGCACGTGGCGGATCCTATGCAGGTACACGAACAGCAGGACCGTCGTGCACAGCATGGTGATGGTGATGGCAAGGCCGTAGGCCGCCTCCATATGCGCCGAGGACTGGAACAGCAGCACGACGATGATGCAGCCGACCCACATGACGTTGTTCACCATGGGGATGTAGAGCTGGCCCTTGGTCTCGGCCGGGTAGAACACCTGCATATGCGGCATGAGGTCCAGGCGGCTCGCCTCGGAGACGAGCGAGAAGGCGCCGGTGATGAGTGCCTGCGAGGCGATGATGGCCGCGCAGGTGGACAGGATGACGCCGAAGGGGCGGATCATGTCGGGCAGCATCTGGAAGAACGGGTTCAGGTCCGCGATGTCGGCGAGCGAGGCGTTGCCGGCGTTGGCGAGCAGCCACGCGCCCTGCCCCAGGTAGGACAGGATGAGGCAGACCTTCACGAACGGCCAGGTGGCGTAGATGTTGCCGCGGCCCACGTGGCCCATGTCGGAGTAGAGGGCCTCGGCGCCGGTCGTGGCGAGGAAGCAGCTGCCCAGGATCATGATGCCCGCATGGTTGTTGGGCGACAGCAGGAAGGCGATGCCGCGCAGCGGGTTGAAGGCGACGAGCACCACGGGGTTCTCGATCACGTGCATGAAGCCGGTGACGCCCAGGAACAGGAACCAGAAGGTCATGACCGGGCCGAACGCGCGGCCGATCTTGGAGGTGCCGGCACGCTGCACGGCGAACAGCAGGCACACGATGACGAGGGTGATGATCACGACCTTGACCTGGTTGTCGCCGATGACGGCGTGCAGCTCGGGGATGGTGCGCAGGCCCTCGACGGCCGTGGTGATGGTCACGGCGGGGGTGAGGACGCCGTCGGCGAGCAGCGCGGAGCCGCCGAGCATGGCGGGGATGATCAGCCAGCGGGCGCAGCGGCGCACGATGCTGTACAGGGCGAAGATGCCGCCCTCGCCGTGGTTGTCGGCGCGCAGCGAGACGAGGACGTACTTGACGGTGGTGAGCAGCGTGACCGTCCAGATCACCAGGGACAGGGCCCCGAGGATGAACTCCTCGGTGACGGACATGATGCCGCCCTGCCCCGCGAGCAGCGCCTTGGTGACGTACATGGGCGAGGTGCCGATGTCACCGTAGACGACTCCCAGGGTGACGAGCATCGCGCCGATGCTGATGGGTATGCCATGGTGTTGCGAGGCGGAACGGCCCGAAGCCGATGGCGAGGCTGAATCATCCATGGTGGCGACTCCCTAACTCGGTTGACATGTCATCGAATGCGACCGCGTTTCATCGGTCTTAAGCTGGTAATTATCGGTGGCGTCGCGAAGAAATGCAACCGGTGGGAGCACGGCGTCCTCCGCGGGCCGGGATGCGGCGGGGCTCGGGCCGTGCCCCGGGACCC